>NZ_JACVTV010000064.1:0-23897 GCF_016624625.1 Stenotrophomonas sp. S41
GCATGGATGCGGCGACCGAGCTTACATGGACGTACTTGCAGCGTCCCCTGCCACCGGACCCACCCCGCCATCCCACGGAATGCAGGCTTTTGACGTTGAAGTTGACGTTGACGTCAGCGGGTGCCGGGCGGCAGCCCGGCCGTCCCATCACCGCCCGTGCGGATCCGGGCGATGGTGCACGTACTCGACCACGGTGCCATCGGGATGCACCGCATTGAACGCCGCGCCGGTGGGCACGACCTGCAGCGGGAAGATGATCTCGGCGCCGGCCGCCACCAGCCTGTCGTGATAGGGCCGCACATCATCGACCAGCAGGGTGCCGGTGGTGGAGGTGAACGGCGCCAGTGCGTCATCGCTGCCCTCGATCAGCAGGAACGCACCGACCATGGCCAGGCGCAGGCCGGCATCGGGGAACGGAAAGCCCGCATCGGCCACCACGCCCTGCAGCTGCTCGTAGAACGCCACGCTGCGCTCCAGCTCGCCGGGAGTGACGAATACGCGGATCAGCACGCGCGGGCTGCGCTGGCTGGAAGTATCACAGCGGTCGCGCCAGAGGTGGTCGAAAGTGCGGTGTACGTTCATGGGCTCGGTCCATCGCCAGGGACTCCCATTATCGGCACGGCCCTGCGGCCCGCTGATGACCGCCGGTGATGGCCTGATAACCAAGGCCATATGGGGGCCTGTGACTTAGGTCCTGTTGACAGCCATCGATGCCCTCGCACAATCTTAACAAGATGGGTCGCTTTGCGGCCCGGGCAGGCAGGTTGTCACGCCGGGAGGAGGGTCCCGCGCGCAGACCGGTCCGTCCCCTGGCCCGCGGTGTGTTGCCTGGCAACGCCCGCGCGGCATGAACGCTGCACCCTTCGGCGGCACTTTCCCTGGACCGATTGCCTTGGCAACGGAATTACGCCCGCCGATGAAAACGTTTACAAAGCCGCTTGCCCTGTCCCTTGCGCTGTCTGCCGCGCTGGCCGCCCCGGCCTGGGCCGATACGGCCGCCTTCACCGTGCTGACCCTGGACCAGGCGCCGACCGCCGATGCCATTCCCGCCCTGGCTGCCCAGCTGAAATCCCTGCAGGTGGACGCCGTCAGCGTGCGCCAGGTGCAGCGCGGCATCGGCCAGGTCGATCCGCTGCAGCTGCTGGCCGATGGCCTGGGCTACGAATACCGCTTCATCGCCGCCGGCAAGGATGATGGCCAGACCCAGCAGGGCCAGGCCGTGCTGACCCGCCTGCCGATCGCCGCCGAATCCGGCCCCGACCAGCCGGGCCTGAACTACCTGCGCCTGGACGATGGCCGCCACACCGTGGCCCTGTACACCGATGCCGGTGCGGGCGCCGCGCGCCTGCCGGCCCTGGTCACCCGTTCGCGCCTGGGCGCGCCGGCCGTGCTGCTGGGTGCGGTGGCCGGTGAATCGGCCAAGGCTGCCGGTTTCGATCCGGCCCGCGTGGCCCTGGAAGCCGATGCCAGCTACTTCAGCGATGGCTTCCAGGCTGCCAGCAGCGCGCCGTTCAAGATCGATGGCAGCGCCCTGCGCGCGACCCTGCTGACCCTGGCCTACGTGGCCGACAAGGGCGGCGAGCAGCCGTGGATGGACGCCACCCTCAACGCCGATGCGCGCGCTGCGCTGCTGCTGAAGGCGATGACCGAGGACGAGAAGTTCCAGATGCTGCACAGCTATTTCGGGCTGGGCAAGGACGGTGGCCCGCTGCCGGAAGGCGCGGTGGGTTCGGCCGGTTTCGTGCCGGCGGTGCCGCGCCTGGGCATTCCGGCGCAGCAGTCGGCCGATGCCGGCGTGGGCGTGACCAATCCGGGCGGCATCCGTCCGGGCGACTTCGCCACCGCGATGCCGTCCGGCCCGTCCACCGCCTCCAGCTGGAACCGCGAAGTGGCCTTCGCCGGTGGCGCGACCATGGGCCGCGAAGCATGGCAGCAGCGCTTCAACATCCTGCTGTCGGGCAGCGTCAACCTGCAGCGTGACCCGCGCAACGGTCGCAACTTTGAATACGCCGGCGAAGATCCCCTGCTGGCCGGTTCGATGGTCGGCGCGCTGATCCAGGGCGTGCAGAGCCAGCACGTGATCTCCTCGATGAAGCACTTCGCGCTGAACGACATGGAGACCCGCCGCAACTTCCATGACGTGCGCATCGGCGAACAGGCCATGCACGAATCGGACCTGCTGGCCTTCGAGATCGCGCTGGAAGCCGGTCGCCCGGGCGTGGCGATGTGCTCGTACAACAAGATCAACGGCACCTACGGCTGCGAGAACGGCTACCTGATGAACCAGGTGCTGAAGCAGGAATGGAAGTTCCCCGGTTTCGTGATGTCCGACTGGGGCGGCGTGCACAGCGGTTCGAAGGCGGCGCTGGCCGGCCTGGACCAGCAGTCGGCCGGTGAAGTGTTCGACGCCGCGGTGTTCTTCGACGAACCGCTGCGCCTGGCCGTGCACGGTGGCGTGGTGCCGCAGGCGCGCCTGAACGACATGGTGGCGCGCATCCTGCGCACGATGTTCCTGCATGGCAACTTCGACAACCCGCCGCAGCACCAGAAGGTGGATGCCGAAGCCGGCTACGCCGTTGCCCAGCGCACGGTGGAAGAAGGCAGCGTGCTGCTGCGCAATGAAGGCAACCTGCTGCCGCTGGCCGACAGCGTGAAGCGCATCGTCATCATCGGCGGGCATGCCGACAAGGGCGTGATCGGTGGTGGTGGTTCGTCGATGGTGGGCGTGACCGCCAAGGGCACCAATGCAGTGCCGGGCGTGATGCCGACCACCTGGCCGGGCCCGGTGATCTTCCACCCGTCCTCGCCGCTGGAATCGCTGCGTGCAGCGCGTCCGGACGCGACCATCGAATATGTGGACGGCACCAATGCCGCCGCCGCGGCCAAGGCGGCCGCGCAGGCCGACGTGGCCATCGTGTTCGCCACCCAGTGGGCGGCCGAATCGGTGGACCTGCCGGACATGCAGCTGCCCGACAAGCAGGACGCGCTGATCTCGGCGGTGGCCAAGGCCAACCCGAAGACCGTGCTGGTGCTGGAAACCAATGGCCCGGTGCGTACCCCGTGGCTGGCGCAGGTGCCGGCGATGCTGCAGGCCTGGTACCCGGGCATCCGCGGTGGCGAAGGCATCGCCGCGCTGCTGACCGGCCAGGCCAACCCGTCCGGCCGCCTGCCGGTGACCTGGGTGGTGGACGAATCGCAGCTGCCGCGCCCGCACATCGACGGCCTGGGCTTCAAGCCGAAGAAGGAGTTCGGCGACGTGTTCGATTTCGATATCGAAGGCGCCAACGTCGGCTACAAGTGGATGGCCGCCAAGGGCCTGACCCCGACCTTCGCGTTTGGCCATGGCCTGTCCTACACCTCGTTCGCCTATGAAAACCTGAAGGTGAGCGTGGAGGGTTCGCGCCTGGTCGCCAGCGTGGACATCCGCAACACCGGCAAGCGCGCCGGTGCGGACGTGGCCCAGCTGTACCTGAAGCTGCCGGCCGGCAGCACCACGCCGATCCGCCTGATCGGCTATGACAAGGTGCAGCTGCAGCCGGGCGAACAGCGCCGCATCCGCATCGAAGCCGAGCCGAAGACCCTGGCCCACTACGATGCACAGGCACGCCAGTGGAAGATCGACGGCGGCACCTACCAGGTGCAGCTGTCGCGCAATGCGGCCGAGCCGCTGCAGAGCGTGGACGTGCAGCTGGCGGAGCAGGTGCTGCGCTGATCCAGCGGGTTGTTGATGTTCGGAGGAACGGCCCCGAAAGGGGCCGTTTCTTTTTGTGGGGTGCCGCTGCGCTCGCCGGGCATGGCCCGGCGCTATCTGGTCATGGCATCTCCGGCGGACGCCGTCATCACCCGGGCGTGCCGGTGAACCACCCGCGCAGGAAATCGATCAGGTGGCGGACTTTCGGCGAGGGCTGCGTGCTGTGCGGGTAGACGGCGTAGACGCTCTGCTGCGGGAAGCGGTGCTGGCGCAGTACCGGCCGCAGGCGGTCGTGGGCCAGATCGTCCTCGATCAGCCAGCGCGGCAGCACGGTGACGCCTGCGCCGGCCAGGGCGAAGGCGCGCAGGCTGCTGGCGCCGTCCACGCGCACCACCGCATTGCCCGGATTGGTGGCGAACAACGCGTCGCTGCCGTCGGGCGCCACCACCGGCACATCGGCCAGGCGCGGATAGCCGAGGCGGGGCAGGGTGCCCAGCTGCACCGGATCATCGGCCGCATCGGCAGAGGGCAGGCGTGCCAGCAGCGAAGGCGCGGCCACCGCGCACAGCGGGTGCCGCTCCAGTTCGCTCGCATGCAGGCCTGAATCCGGCAGGCGGCCAAGGCGGATGGCTACGTCGAAACGCTCGGGAATCAGGTCGGCCGGTGCGGGCGACGTGGACAGATGCAGCTGCAGCGCCGGATGCCGCGCGCGGAATGCCTCCAACGCCGGGATCAGTCGCAGCTGCGCGTACTCCGGCGTGGTGGTCAGGCGCAGTGTGCCCTGCAGCTGGTGCTGGTCGCGGCGCGCGGCATCGATGGCCGCCTGGGCCGCATCCAGGGCCTGCACGCAGTGCTGCAGGAACTGTTCGCCGGCCTCGGTCAGGGCCAGGTGGCGGGTACTGCGCAGCAGCAGGGTCACCCCCAGTTCCTGCTCCAGCCGCTTCAGGTTGAAGCTGACCACCGCGCGGCTCAGGCCAAGGCGGTCGGCGGCTGCAGTGAGGCTGCCGGCGTCGACCACGGCGCGGAAGATGTCGAAGCGATCCAGGCTGACCATGGCGATTCATTGTCAAAACAGATTTGACAGTGTTGCAGCTGCTGTCGTGTTTTTCCAACAGCCGGTGCAGGGCATCCTGCCTGCTTCCCCGCTGGAGCGCCGCCGATGCCGTCCCCCCGCCTGCGCCATGAGGCGATCTTCCTGCTGGTGTTCGCCCTGGACCTGGTCAACATGTTCATCGCCACGGTGGCCTACCCGGCGCTGGCGGCCGAGCTGCATGCGGATGTTGGAACGCTGGCCTGGGTCGGCACGGCCTACATGCTGGGCCTGAGCGTGGTCATCCCGCTGGCGCCGTGGCTGGCCGCTCGCTGTGGCGAGCGACGCCTGCTGCTGGTGGCACTGCTGCTGTTCGCCTTGGCGGCGGCCTTGGCCGGTGCGGCGCCGGGCATCGGCTGGCTGCTGGGCTGGCGGCTGCTGCAGGGCCTGGCCGGTGGCCTGCTGATCCCGGTCGCCCAGGCCGCAGCCTACCGGCACTGCACCCCCGATCAGCGCGGTGCGCTGACCCGCCGCATCCTGCTGGTGGCGCTGCTGGTACCGGCACTGGCGCCGGCGCTGGGTGGGCTGCTGGTGCAGTGGCTGTCCTGGCGCGGCGTGCTGTGGGCCAGCCTGCCGCTGGCGCTGGCGGCGATGGGTCTGGTGCTGGCGTGGATGCCGGCCGACGGTGAACGCACCGCGCCCCGCCTGCAGGCCTATGCGCTGGCCACGGCGATGAGCGCGCTGGGTGTGCTGCTGCTGGCACTGACCTGGCTGGGTGAACCCGGCCACCGGAGTGCCGGTGCGGTGCTGTTGCTGCTGGCGCTGGTGCTGGCGACCGCCCATCTGCGCCACGCGCGCCGGCAGGCACAACCGCTGCTCCGCTGGTCGCTGCTGTCCCATCGTGGGCTGCGGCTGGCGATGCTGGTCTACCTGGCCGTGCCGGGCGTGTTCATCGGCAGCCAGCTGGCCAGCACGTTGCAGCTGCACCAGGCCGGTTACAGTGCTGCACGCATCGGTGCGCTGATGCTGCCGTGGGCGCTGGCCTCGGCAGTGGCCATCACCGGCAGCCGTCGCCTGCTGGCGCGTGTCGGTCCTGCGGCGGTACTGCGTGTCGGCATGCTGTTGCAGGCCAGTGGCCTGCTGCTGATGGCCCTGCTGCCGCACCCTTCATTCGCGCTGGCGGCGCTGCTGTTTGCGCTGATGGGCGCCGGCGGCAGCCTGTGCAGCAGCACCGCGCAGACGCTGGCTTTTCACGGTGTGGAGGGCGAGGCGCTGGGTGATGCCAGTGCACTGTGGAATCTCAACCGGCAGCTCAGCTTCTGTCTTGGCACCGCCGCCATCGCGCTGCTGCTGGCGCTGGCCATGCAACGGCTGCCGGCGCGGGCCACCGGCGTGGCGCTGGGCCTGGCCGCTTTCCTTACCCTGCTGCCGATGGCGCTGTTGCGCCGCGCGCAGTCCTTGCTCCTTCCGCAACCGGAGAATGCCTGATGCACCGCACCGCCGAACATGAAATCCACGAACTGCACGACACGCTGCAGGCCTGGTTCCGCGCCGAGGTGGGCGCCGATGCAGTCGACGATCTGATGGCGCACTTCTGCGCGGACTTCAGCATGGTCGGCATTGCCGGGCGACGGCTGGATCGGCAGGCGGTGCAGGCCTTGTTCGTGGGTGGGCATGGGGCACGCCCGGGCCTGCGCATCGCCATCGACGCCGTGCAGGTGATTGAAGCGCCGTCACCGCTGGCCGTGCTGCGCTATCGCGAGGGGCATGCGGTGGGCGATGGGGCGGTCGCGTGGCGGGAATCGCTGGCGGTGCTGCGGCAGGAACAGGGGCGTTGGCGCTGGTTGGCGCTGCATGAGGTTCAATCAGGCTGACGGATCCGCCGGGGGGGGGGGGGGGGGGGCCGCCGGCGGGGGGGGGGGGGGGGGGGGGGGGGGGGGGGGGGGGGGGGCGCCGCGGCCCCCCCCCCCCCCGGCGAGCGCTCCGATGTCCCACAGCACATGTGCCATCAGTCCTGCCCCCAAAGAGCGCAGAACGCAAAGCCTGCATACACCTCACCGGGCAGGGCAGGAGTACGCTTGGGACTTTCCTGCCGGGAGGGGTTTCCATGCGTGTGCGTGCCGTTGCTGTAGCGATCGCCCTTGGCCTGTCCAGCACCGTGCTGGCCGGCGATACCCCGCCGATGACCCCGGACATCAGCGGCAAGCCCTTCGTGGCCCCCGATGTCGGCCGTGACTACGACAAGCGCGTGGTGATGGTGCCGATGCGCGATGGCACCAAGCTGTACACCGTCATCGTGGTGCCCAAGGGCGCACACAACGCGCCGATCCTGCTGACCCGCACGCCCTACGACGCGGCCGGCCGCGCCAGCCGCACCGATTCGCCGCGCATGCGCGACATGCTGCCGCAGGGCGATGAAGTATTCGTCGATGGCGGCTACATCCGCGTGTTCCAGGACATCCGCGGCAAGTACGGTTCCGAAGGCGATTACGTGATGACCCGGCCGCTGCGCGGTCCGCTGAACAACACCAAGGTCGATCATTCCACCGATGCATGGGACACCATCGACTGGCTGGTCAAGCACGTGCCGGAGACCAACGGCAAGGTCGGCATGCTGGGCTCGTCGTATGAGGGCTTCACCGTGGTGATGGCCTTGACCGACCCGCACCCGGCGCTGAAGGTTGCCGCGCCGGAAAGCCCGATGGTCGATGGCTGGATGGGTGACGACTGGCTCAACTACGGCGCGTTCCGCCAGGTCAACTTCAACTACTTCGCGATGCAGACCGAGAAGCGCGGCAAGGGCACCCCGCTGCCCAGCCTCGGCTACGACGACTACAGCACCTTCCTGCGCATCGGTTCGGCGGGCGACTATGCGCGCTTCACCGGGGTGGACCAGCTGACCTGGTGGAAGAAGCTGGTGCAGCACCCGTCCTACGATGCCTTCTGGCAGGGCCAGGCGCTGGACGCGGTGATGGCGAAGACGCCGCTGAAAGTGCCGACCATGTGGCTGCAGGGCCTGTGGGACCAGGAAGACATGTGGGGCGCCAACCATGCCTACCAGGCAATGGAAGGGCGCGACACCGGCAACACCCTCAACTACCTGGTGATGGGCCCGTGGCGGCACAGCCAGGTGAACTACACCGGTGACTCGCTGGGCGCGCTGAAGTTCGACGGTGATACTGCGCTGCAGTTCCGCCGCGACGTGCTCAAGCCGTTCTTCGACCAGTACCTGGTGGACGGTGCCCCGAAGGCCGATACGCCGCCGGTGCTGATCTACAACACCGGCGAAAACCATTGGGACCGCCTGCAGGGCTGGCCGCGCAGCTGCCAGAAGGAGTGCACCGCAGCCAGCAAGCCGCTGTACCTGCGTGCCGGTGGCAAGCTGGCCTTCCAGGCGCCGGCGGCGGGCGAGGGTGACTTCGAGGAATACGTGTCCGACCCGGCCAAGCCGGTGCCGTTCGTGCCGCGTCCGGTGCGCTTCGGCGATCGTGACATGTGGACCACCTGGCTGGTGAAAGACCAGCGCTTCGTCGATGGTCGCCCGGACGTGCTGACCTTCATCACCGAGCCGCTGAGCGAGCCGCTGCGCATTGGTGGCGCGCCGGCGGTGCACCTGCAGGCATCGACCAGCGGCACCGACAGCGACTGGGTGGTGAAGCTGATCGACGTCTACCCGGACCAGGATGCTTCGTCGCCGGAAATGGGTGGCTATGAGCTGCCGGTGTCGCTGGCGATCTTCCGCGGCCGTTACCGCGAGAGCTTCAGCGAGCCCAAGGCGCTGGTGGCCAACCAGGTGCAGCCGTACCGTTTCGATCTGCCCAATGCCAACCATGTGTTCCAGAAGGGGCACCGGGTGATGGTGCAGGTGCAGTCCAGCCTGTTCCCGCTGTACGACCGCAACCCGCAGACCTACGTGCCGAACATCTACCTGGCCAAGCCGGGGGATTACCAGAAGGCCACGCAGCGGGTGTGGCACAGCGCCGCGCAGGCCAGTTACATCGATCTGCCGGTGTATTGAGGTTGGTGGTGCATGCAGGAGCGTGTCGACCAACGGTCGACACCCACCAGAGCAGGGATCGAGCGATGTTGGTAGCGCCGGGCCATGCCCGGCGGTGGTGCCGGCCGCTGGCCGGCATGCGAGTCGACCAAGCTCGACACCCACCAGAGCGGGGATCGATCGGCTCAGGGCTGAAGGCTATCGCTCGTCAGCAGTCCGTTGTCGAGTCGCCGGAACAGGTCGCCAACGGATTCCGCCACAGGCTTCCCTTGGCGGATGTCCAGGTTGCCCAGATCGAATGAAGTCACGTGTCCATGGAAGGTTGGACGAAGATCAAGCGCGATCAGCGTCGATCCTCCGTCTGTCCCGATGCCGATGAAGGCATCCTCAAGGTAACGACGGATCAGGTAATCGTCGTTGAGGGTGATGATGCTGGCGACTGGCCATAGGTCGAGGTAGCCAAGAGGGAACACGCAGCGGCCGCCATCTGACCAGCGCAGAAACTGCAGGAACTCCTCGGGAATCGTTGCCCCGGCCCAGTGCTCTTGCAGCTTTCCAAGGTCGTCAGCATGTGCGCCCACTTCCTGCAGCCATCGACTTTGCATGGCGCGGACAAGGTTGGGCAGGTTGGCTCGATCCCGATGGTTCACGTGGATTCCCTGCAATCAGTCGCACCACTGTGGCGTTGCCTGTCGCAAGCGACAAGGGGGACACGCGACAGATCCCACGGCTGTGATCGTTGTCAGCGGCAGGCGACGCCAGAGCGTGTCGACCAACGGTCGACACCCACCAGAGCGGGGATCGAGCGTGTCGACCAACGGTCGACACCCACCAAAGCGGGGATTAAGCGATGTTGGTAGCGCCGGACAATGCCCGGCGAGCCATGCAAAAGCGTGTCGACCAACGGTCGACACCCACCGGAGCGGAGACCAACCCACCAGAACGGTCGACACCCACCAGAACGGAGGCCAACCCACCAGAGCGCAGCTCAACCCACCTTCGAGGGCCCGGTACGCCAGCGGCTGGGTACCAGGCCGAAGCGCTTGCGGAACGCCGCAGCGAAGTTGCTGGGGTGGCGGTAGCCGGTAGCGGCCGCCGCCTGTTCGACGCTCCAGCCGCGTTCGCGCAGGCCCTGTTCGGCATGGTGCATGCGCTGTTCGTGCAGGTAATCGAATACCGAGCAGCCGTACTGCTGCACGAAATGACGGCGCAGCGAACTGGGGCTCATGCAGGCGATCTGCGCCAGTTCGACCAGGCTGTGCTCATGGCTGGGGTCTTCGCGCAGGAAATCGCGCACGCGTTCCAGCCGCGCATGCTGCCCGGCACGCAGCGCACGGGTGGTCGCCCCGTGCAGGTCATCGGCCTGCAGGCCGACCGCCAGGATCTGCAGGGCCAGGCCCTCGCGCCACAGTGCATCCAGATCGCCCTGCCACGGGCTGTCGAACAGCTGCGACAACGCCGGCACCAGTGTGTGCGGAATGGCCCAGTGGCGGCAGCCGACCTCGCTGCCCTGCAGTGCCTGCTGCAGCGCGGGTTGTTGCAGCAGGTCCACATCGAACTCCGCAGGAATGCGCAGGCTCACGCCACGCAGGCGCACGCTGCCCGGATGCACGCCGCGCATCTCGACCGGTTCACGGTGATGGCTGGTCATCGCGGTGCCGGCGCGCAGGCTGAAGGCCTCACGCTGCGGCACCTGCACGTCGACCTGGCCATCAAGCATCATCCGGATCGACAGGCCCGGCCGCTGCTCGGCAGTGGCCGTATAGCCCACGCGGTTGCACACATCGGTGGCGATCAGGCTGAGGCCGCCGCGCAGGGTCTGTTCGTGCATTTCGCCGCGACCGACCCATTGGTCGTCGCGCAGGTCGCGCGGGTCGGCGCGGTAGTCATAGCCGTGGCGGTCGCCGAAGCGACGGTAGTCGGCAAAGGTGAAATATCGGGACATTGCGGGGCCGCTCAGCAGGGGAGGAAAGTGCTGGCGTCGGCTCGCAGGCCTATTCTAGCGCGGGCCCGCCGCCGCAGCGACGGGCCGGTGACAATGGATTACGCGCCCAATGCGGGGTAGTCGGTGTAGCCGTGTTCGCCGCCGCCATACAGGGTGCTGGGGTCGAGGTCGGCCAGTGCGGCGCCACTGCGCAGGCGCGCCACCAGATCGGGGTTGGCAATGAAGGGCCGCCCGAACGCGACCATGTCGGCGTAGCCGCTGGCTACGGCCTGCTCGGCACGCGCGGCGTCGTAGCCGTTGTTGGCAATCCACGGGCCACGGAAGCGCGCACGCAGGCCGGCGTAGTCGAAGGCGAGGTTGTCACGGTCGCCGCCGGTGGCCCCTTCGATGACATGGATGAAGGCCAGGCCCTCGATCGTGTCCAGGCGCTCCACCGCGCGGTCGAACAGCGGCTGCGGATTGCTGTCGTGCGCATCGTTGACCGGCGTGACCGGCGACAGGCGCACGCCGGTGCGTGCCGGGCCGATGGCTTCGGCCACCGCGCTGACCACTTCAAACAGCAGGCGCGTACGGTTCTCGATGCTGCCACCGTAGGCATCGCTGCGGTGGTTGCTGCCATCGCGCAGGAACTGGTCGATCAGGTAGCCGTTGGCGGCGTGCACTTCCACGCCGTCGAAGCCGGCGGCAATTGCGTTGCGTGCAGCGGTGCGGTAGTCCTCGATCAGCGCCGGGATCTCCTCAATGGCCAGTGCACGCGGCGCGGACACATCCTCGAAGCCATTGGCGGTGAAGGTCTTGCCATTGGCACGGATCGCGCTCGGTGCAACCGGCACTTCGCCTTCCGGCAGCAGGCTGGTGTGGGAGATGCGGCCGACGTGCCAGAGCTGCAGCACGATGCGGCCACCGGCGGCGTGCACCGCGTCGGTCACCGGCTTCCATCCAGCCACCTGCGCGTCGCTGTAGATACCCGGGGTGTCGAGGTAGCCCTGGCCGAGCGGGCTGATCTGCGTTGCCTCGGCAATGATCAGGCCGGCGCTGGCACGCTGCTGGTAGTAGGTGATCGCCAGCGGCGAGGGCACGCGGTCGGGCAGGGCGCGGTTGCGCGTCAGCGGCGCCATGGCGATGCGGTTGGCCACGGCGATGTCGCCAAGGTGGGTGGGCGTGAACAGCAGATCGGCGGCAGGGCTCATCGAAGGTTCCACTGGGGGAGAGGTGTGGCTTGGAGCATAGGTGCGAATGCGTTGCAGCGATGGGAAGGTTCGTTGCAGGCAATGGACGTCGAATGTCGCTGCAGATGGCACCTCCGTAACACGCGCGGGCGTAACGTCATCAACAGGCGGACGCGCTCCGCATCGATGACCAACACGTGGAGAACACAGATGATCGACTACCAGCTCAAGGGCAAGACCGCGATCGTGACCGGCGGTGTGTCCGGCATCGGCCTGGCCGTGGCGGAACTGCTTGCTGCATCCGGTGCCAGCCTCTCGGTGTGGGACCTGAAACAGGACGCGGTGGATGCCACCGTGCAGAGCCTGAAGGCGAAGGGCGTGCAGGCCATCGGCATCGCATTGGACGTGACCGATGAAGCGGCGGTGGAAGCTGCAGTACAGCGCACGGTGAAGGAGCTGGGTGGCATCGACGTGGCGGTGAACAACGCCGGCATCGGTGGCCCGGCTGCAAGCAGTGGCGACTATCCGGTCGATGGCTGGAAGCGCGTGGTCGATGTGAACCTGACCAGCGTGTTCCTGTGCCAGCGTGCGCAGATCCAGGCGATGCGCGCGGCGGGCAAGGGCGGCAGCATCATCAACATGGCCTCGATCCTGGGCCAGGTGGGCTATGCCGGTTCGACCGCCTACGTGGCGGCCAAGCATGGCGTGGTGGGCCTGACCCAGACCGCCGCGTGGGAACACGCCGGCGATGGCATCCGCATCAACGCAGTCGGCCCGGGCTTCATCGCCACGCCGCTGCTGGAAAAGATGGATGCCAAGGTGCGCGCGACGCTGGAAGGGCGCCATGCGCTCAAGCGCCTGGGTACGCCGGAGGAAGTGGCGGCGCTGGTGGCTTGGCTGGCCAGTGATGATGCCTCGTTCGCGACCGGCACCTATTACGCGATCGACGGTGGCTACCTGGCGCAGTGATGCGCTGCTGAGGGGAACGGATGGATGGGGTCAGAGCCCCTGCGGGGATCCGACCCCGGGCATCGCCGGGCGCTGCCGGGTGAACCGGCCGTGGTGGCACCTTCACCGTGGTGCCACGGCCCTCGCGCGACGCTCCGGGGAAACTTCCGGAGCCTGCCGATGGAACTGACCCAGGATGTATCGATCCTGCTGCGCGTGGCCGCGGCGATGCTGTTCGGCGGCGTGCTCGGCGTCGAACGCGAGATGGGCAAGCACGCTGCGGGCCTGCGCACGCACATGTTGATTGCCGGGGCGGCGGCGCTGATCGTCGGCCTCGGCGATTCGGTGGCCGAACATTTCCAGCAGGAGCGCTACCGCGACCTGCTGCAGGTCGATCCGGTGCGCCTGATCGAGGCGGTGGTGGCCTGCGTTGGTTTCGTGGCGGCAGGCACCATCCTGCGCGGTAACCGCGAGGACCAGGTCAGCGGATTGACCACGGCAAGTTCGCTGGTGATGGCTGCGGCCATCGGCATCGCGGTGGGCATTGGCAAGTACGTGATCGCCATCGGGGTGAGCGTGCTGTGCGTGCTGGTGCTGGCGGTGATCCGGCGGGTGGAGAAGAGACTCTGAGGGGAGTGGGGGTGGGGGGGGGGCCCCCCCCCCCCGGGGGGCCCCCCCCGGGGGATCCGACCCCGGGGTCGGATCCCCGCAGGGGCTCTGACCCATGTCCGGCCAAATGGTCAGACCAAATAATCGGCGAACCTGTGCTGTAATGGCTGCCTTATCCGGATTTGGCAGACGCCTTGAATCGCCAGTGCATCCGATACCGCGAATGGTCATACCAATATGCGTCCACCGCGCGGTGGACGCCATGACCTCGCCGCGCGTCTCTGACAAGGTCGCTGCACAGCTGCGCCTGCTGGTGCAGGAACAACAGCTGCAGCCCGGCGACCGGCTGCCGGCCGAGCGCACCCTGGCGCTGGAGCTGGGCGTCTCGCGCACCGCGCTGCGCGAGGCCATCGCGCAGCTGGCCAGCCAGGGGCTGCTGACCGCGCGCGTCGGTGGCGGCACCTACGTGGCCGACCCGGCGGCACTCGCTCGGCAGGCGCTGCAGGAACCCCTGGTGCCCTACCTGCCGGTGTTCCAGGGCGATCCGGAATACCGTTTCGATGTGCTGGAGATCCGCCACGCGCTGGAAGGTGCCACGGCGTGGCACGCCGCGCTGCGTGCCACCGACGAGGACCGCGCGCGCATCAGCCGCGCCTTCCAGACCATGCTGGACGCGCACGGCAAGAATGACCCGGCCGGCGAGGCCGCAGCCGATGCGGCCTTCCACCTGTCCATCGCCGAGGCCTCGCACAACTTGGTGATGCTGCAGGTGATGCGCGGCCTGTTCGAGCTGCTGCAGACCAACATCTCGCAGAGCCGCGAGAAGCTCTACACCACGGCAGCAACCTTCTCGCCGCTGTCCGACCAGCATCGCGAGATGATGGATGCGGTGCTGGCGGGCGATCCCGAACGCGCGCGCGCCGCTGCCCATGCCCACCTTGAGTTCGTGCACACCACGCTGCGCACGCTCGATGACAACGAAGCCCGGCGTGCGCGGGGCTCGCGTCTCCCTTCCCCGCATGGCTGATGACTTCCGGTTGACCCCATGATCATTTCCGCTTCCACCGATTACCGCGCCGCCGCCGAGCGGCGACTGCCGCCGTTCCTGTTCCACTACATCGATGGCGGCGCGTATGCCGAGCACACGCTGAAGCGCAATGTCTCCGACTTGTCCGACATCGCGCTGCGCCAGCGCATCCTGCGCAACATGTCCGACCTCAGCCTGGAAACCGAGCTGTTCGGCGAAACGCTGGCGATGCCGGTGGCGCTGGCGCCGGTCGGCCTGACCGGCATGTACGCCCGGCGCGGTGAGGTACAGGCCGCGCGTGCGGCTGACAGTCGTGGCATTCCGTTCACCCTGTCGACCGTCTCGGTGTGCCCGATCGAGGAAGTGGCGCCGGCCATCCAGCGGCCGATGTGGTTCCAGCTGTACGTGCTGCGCGACCGTGGCTTCATGCGCAACGCGCTGGAGCGTGCGCAGGCGGCCGGTGTGACCACCCTGGTGTTCACCGTGGACATGCCGGTGCCCGGCGCGCGTTATCGTGACGCGCATTCGGGCATGAGCGGTCCCAATGCCTCGCTGCGCCGCGTCGGCCAGGCCATCACCCACCCGCGCTGGGCGTGGGACGTGGGCCTGCTCGGGCGCCCGCACGACCTCGGCAACATTTCCGCCTACCGTGGCAACCCGACCGGGCTGGCGGACTACATCGGCTGGCTGGGCAGCAACTTCGACCCGTCCATTTCCTGGAAGGACCTCGAGTGGATCCGTGAGTTCTGGAAGGGGCCGATGGTGATCAAGGGCATCCTCGATCCGGACGACGCGCGCGATGCAGTGAAGTTCGGCGCCGATGGCATCGTGGTCTCCAACCACGGGGGCCGCCAGCTGGATGGCGTGCTGTCCACCGCACGCGCACTGCCGGCCATTGCCGATGCAGTGCAGGGCGACCTGAAGATCCTCGCCGATTCGGGCATCCGCAATGGCCTGGACGTGGTGCGCATGCTGGCGCTCGGCGCCGATACCGTGCTGCTGGGTCGGGCCTTCGTGTATGCGCTTGCCGCACAGGGGGAGGCCGGCGTGGCCAACCTGCTGGACCTGATCGCCAAGGAAATGCGGGTGGCGATGACGCTGACCGGTGCGCGCCGGATCGCCGACATCGGCCGCGACTCGCTGGTCAGCCTGCCATGAGCGACCACGCGAGCGTGCTGGCGCAGCTGCGCATGGCCGTCGGCAGCCGCCATGTTCTGACCGGCGACAAGGCGACCCGGCGGTTCCGCCGCGGCTATCGGTTCGGCGACGGCCAGGTGCTGGCCGTGGTGCGCCCGGGCACGCTGCTGGAACTGTGGCGGGTGTTGCAGGCGGCGGTGCAGGGTGGAGCGGCGATCATCCTGCAGGCGGCCAACACCGGCCTGACCGGTGGTTCGACTCCCGATGGCGATGACTACGGGCGGCCGATCGTACTGGTCAGCACGCTGCGCCTGACCGGCATCCAGCTATTGAACGAGGGCCGCCAGGTGCTGTGCCTGCCCGGCGCGACGCTGGATCGTCTGGAACAGACGCTGGCACCGCTGGGGCGTGAGCCGCATTCGGTGATCGGCTCATCCTGCATCGGCGCCTCGGTGCTGGGCGGCGTCTGCAACAACTCCGGTGGCGCGCTGGTGCGCCGTGGCCCGGCCTATACCGAGCTGGCACTGTTCGCCCAGGTCGATGCGCAGGGCCAGCTGCAGCTGGTCAACCACCTTGGCATTGCCCTCGGCGAGACGCCCGAGCAGATCCTGCAGCGTCTGCAGGCGGGCGACTACAGCCCCGCCGATGTCGGCGACGGCGATGGCCGCGCTGCCTCCGATGCGCGCTATGCCGAGGATGTGCGACGTGTCGATGCGGATACGCCGGCACGCTTCAACGCCGACCCCAGCCGTCATTACGAGGCGTCCGGTTCGGCGGGCAAACTGGCGGTGTTCGCCGTGCGCCTGGATACGTTCGAGAAGGAAGCCGCCGAGGTGTTCTACATCGGCAGCAACCGCACAGCCACGCTCACCGCCATCCGCCGCCAGCTGCTGACCGGCTTCGAACGCCTGCCGATCGCCGGGGAGTACATCCACCGCGATGCGTACGACATCGGCGAGCGCTACGGTAAGGACACGTTCCTGCTGATCGATCGCCTCGGTACCGCGCGGGTGCCGGCGGCGTTCGCGCTGAAAAGCCGCGTCGATGGCTGGTTCGAGCGGCTGGGCCTGCGCGGGGTGACCGACCGGGTGATGCAGGCGCTGGTCGGCCTGCTGCCGTCGCACCTGCCGCCGCGCATGGGCGAGTTCCGCCAGCGATATGAGCATCACCTGCTGCTGAAGGTATCGGCGCAGGATGCTGCGGAGACCGAGCGCTGGCTGCGCGAGTGCTTTGCCAACCATGAGGGCGGTTTCTTCCGCTGCAGCGCCGAGGAGGGACGAAAGGCGTTCCTGCATCGTTTCGCCGTGGCCGGTGCGGCGGTGCGCTACCGCGAAGTCCATCGCGCGAAGGTGCAGGACATCGTGGCGCTGGACATCGCCCTGCGCCGCGACGATGCGGACTGGTTCGAGACGTTGCCGGCCGACATCGATGGGCGCCTGCTGCACAAGCTGTACTACGGGCACTTCCTCTGCCATGTGTTCCACCAGGATTACATCGCGCGCAAAGGCGAAGACCCGATGGCCATCGAACATGCGATGTGGGCGCTGCTGGACAATCGTGGCGCCGAGTACCCGGCCGAACACAACGTCGGCCACCTGTACCCGGCCAAGCCGGCGCTGGCCGGATTCTATCGGCAGCTAGATCCGAGCAACACGTTCAATCCCGGTATCGGCCACACATCCAAGGTGGCGGGGTGGGGCGGCTGCGATTGCAGCGGGCATTGACTATCATCGGCATTCCGCAGGGACGCGCCGACGCGCAGGAATGACGATGCACACGACGATTTCCCGAGCCGCGTGGCTTGCGCTGTTGCTGTCCGCGCCGGTACTGGCATCTGCCCAGGGCTCGATCCTGCCGCAGCAGCGCGACGCCGCAGGCAATGTGTTGGAACCGCTGGGGCAGGTGCTGTTGCCCGGCGAGGATGGCGGCGACCGCCTGCAGAACTGCACGGCCGATCGTGCCTGGTGCGTGGCCCTGCAGCCCAGCGACACCGAAGGTGAGGCATCCACCACGCTGGTGGTGACCGAGCGTGGACAGGGCACGGGCCAGCCGCAGTCCTGGCACGTGACGATGGATGTGCCGCCTGAAGGTGAGCTGTCACTGTGGCCATGGATCGTGCGCCTGGCACCGGGCGTGGGTGCCGACCAGGCCGTGGCCGATCCGCAGCAGCGGGCACGACAGAACGTGCTGGTCGGCGGCATCAGCAAGGTCAGCAACATGTATTCCGGCGGCGGTGCCGATGCGTCGCGCCTGCAGCTGGCACGGGTGCGGCACCTGGATGACGGCATCCAGGTCGACAATGACGTGCTCGGTGTGGCCTGGGCGGGACATGCGGAGATCCGTGCCTGCTTCAGCGAGCAGGACATGAAGCAGCGCGCTGGCGCCTGCCATGACAGTTACGGGTTCTCGGCCAGGCTCTCGCTGGATTCCACCGCCACGGCGATGCCGGTGCTGCGCTACCAGACCGTGGCCACGCGCTTCCCGGCCGGTGTGTCACGCAACGAGGATTCGCTGGCCAAGGGCCCGCTGACCAAGAAGGACCTGCGCACCGAGCAGGACCCGGCGTGCACGTATGTGCGCACGTTCCGCTTCAGTGACGGTGCTTACCAACCGGACCAGGCACTGCCGGACTGCGCGGGCTATACCGGGCCCTGAGCGCGGTAGAGTCGAGCTTGCTCGACGGCGTTTGCCACGGCAGCCGAGCATGGCTCGGCTCTACAGAAGGCAAGAGCAGCCGAGCATGGCTCGGCTCTACAGAAGGCAAGGGCAGCCGAGCATGGCTCGGCTCTACGGTCGGGGTCACTCGCAGCGTGCGGCGGTGATGACGTTGTTCTTGTCCACGTACACGCGCAGGCGGTCCGGGCGGATGTCCTTGGTGGTGATGGTGGTCGGTCCGATCGGGTTGACCAGGCCGGCGCCGCTTTCACGGGACAGGCGGCGCATGTTCTCTTCGTTGCCCGGCTGGCCCACGGCCCAGCCCAGGGTGCTGGCATCGCAGCGGCCGCTGCCCTTGACCTGCGGGCCGGGCGTGCTGACGCAGGCCGACAGCAGCAGTGCAGTGGCAGGAAGCAGCAGGAACAGGCGGTGGGCAGTCATGCGGGCGCTCCATTGCAGGGGAATGGCCGCACCATAGCACTGTCTGGCGCGGCCCCGGCAGCGATCGGATCATTGCCGCTGGCCGACCGCCGATGCATAGTGCGCGAACGTACGGCATTGCGCCGGCGGGCAGGTCGGGCCATTCCGGCGCAGGTGCGGAACAGGGTATGAAGGCAGGCAGTGCGCACGGACAGGGCTGGCTGACCTCGATGGCGTTGCTGCCGTTGCTGCTGGCGGCCGCGACAGTCAACGCCGCGGCCATTGATCCGGCAGTGGCGGCCGCAACCGCCGATGCTGCCCCCGTGTTCGGTGGCTGGCGCAACCTGCAGACCGAGGCCGGCCATGAGCCGGCGCAGCGCAACCTGGCGTTCGGCATGCTGCCGCAGGAAGCGACCCGTGGCGACCGCTTCGTCATTCTTGATCGCGAAGGCCACCGCGCGGTGTGCTGCCTGCAGGTGGCCAGCCCGTCGCTGGGCGTGGCCGCGCTGCGCGAGCAGTACCACCTCGCACAGGCCGGGGTGGATGACCTCGGCAACGTGCGCAGCCCGTCCCGCCCTTATGTGCCGCATGTGTATGCGATGCAGCGGGTGGATGAGCTGGCCGATTACACCTTCGCCGATGTTGCCGGTGCCTACAGCGATCTGGGTGGCCTGCTGCTGCCGGAAGCGGCCGCGGTGGACTCCGAGGCGACCACGGTGCGCCTGGGTGAGGTGCAGTACCGGCTGCAGTTCCAGCGCCAGCCCTTTGCCGATGACGATGGTGCGCTGGACCGCTACACCCTGCAGGCCCCGGGCCAAGGCCCGGCGAAGGTCGTGGAAGTGCCGTTCGGGACGTACTGAGCGGGTCGAAGCGGGCAGTCGAGCGAGCTCGACTCTACAATGTTCGCTGCGCCTGTTTACCGAGTTTCCACCGTGTCCCTGCGTCCCCTGCTGCTGTTGTCCCTGACCACCCTGGCTGCCTGTGCCAGCGCGCCGCCGCCACCGGCCCATTCCGATGCGCTGTGGCGCCTGATCGAGCGCGACTGCGAAGGGAGCGATGGCCCGCGAGGTGCCTGCCTGCAGGTGCAGCCCGGCGCCGACCGCCGCGACGTACTGGTCAAGGATTCGCATGGGGATTACCAGTTCCTGCTGATGCCGCTGGACAAGGTCAGCGGCATTGAAAGCCCCGGCCTGTACCGCAGGGGCGTGCCGAACTACTTCGCCGCCGCCTGGCAGGCGCGCTCGCACACCCAGCAGGCGCTTGGCCAGCCGCTGCCGCGCGAAGTGGCCAGCCTGGCGTTGAACTCGCCGCATGGTCGCTCGCAGCACCAGCTGCACATCCACGTGGACTGCCTGCGTGCCGACGTGGTGCAGGCGCTGGACGCACAGCGTGCGGCGCTGGGGCAGCAGTGGGCGCCGCTGCCGGTGCCGCTGCGTGGCCACCCGTACCAGGCGCGCGTGCTGCCGGGCGCGGAGCTGACCGCCAACCCGCTGAACCTGCTGGCCTTCGACCTGAGTGGCCCGGCCGACGTCGGCAACTGGAGCCTGCTGGTGGCCGGTCACCGCGATGCGCACGGCGCCCCCGGGTTCGTGCTGCTGGCGACCCGGCTCGACACCGCCACCGGCAACGACGCCAGTGCCGAGGAGCTGCAGGACCACGCCTGCAGCGTGCTGACCGGCGCCGGTTCCGCGCTGGAGCGGGTGCGCTAGCCCCGCGCGGGGTGCTGGCGGCGCCAGGTCGGCGCCGTCAGCGCATGCAGGCTGCGGTCTTCCCAGCCGTCAGGGCCCAGGTGATGGTCGCGCAGCAGGCCTTCGTTCTCGAAGCCGGCGGCGCGCAGCACGTCTGCAAGCCCGGCGCTGTTGTCGGGCGGGAGCATCACATAGACGCGGTGCAGTCCGACCTGTTCGAACAGGAACGGGCACAGTGCCTGCAGCGTGTCGGCGAAGCGCTGCGCATCGGTCCAGTCGGCCAGGCAGAAGCGCTGCAGCTCGGCGCTGCGATCGCGCGCGGACTGCAGCCGCACGGTCAGCTGGTCGATCAGGGTATGGCTGGACTGGTCGAACACACCCAGCAGCAGGCGGTCATTGTCTTCCTGCAGGCGCGAGCGCTGGATGCCGATGAACAGCTGCACCTCGGCCTCGCCTCGGCAGTTCACGTTGCAGCGGGTGCGGCGCTGCCCGCACAGCGTGCGCCAGCCGGGCAGGTCGGTGCGCTGCAGCGAGCGCAGGTTGATGGAACCATGGCCCAGCAGCAGCAGGTGGCGGCGCAGTACCGGGTGCAGGGCAGGAGGGGAAGTGGGGTTCGGTTCGATGCACATCCGGGCACGATCCCGTCTGCGCGGGGCGATTCCCATGAAATTTGTTGCAAAGTGCGGAGCGCGGTTCGCGATGGTCCGGGGCCGTTCAGGGATGAAGGCGCGGTTGCAGGACGCTTGTTTGTGCGATGCAGATGGCGCAACGTGTGCGAACGGTCGATGCTGTGGCCTTTCCACACACGGAGTGCACGGATGGATGCAAGGATGCTGTTGATCGCCGGGATGGTGCTGGGCGTGTTGCCGGGCTGCCACCCGGGCGAAACCGGAACCGCGCGCAATGAGATCGCGCAGGCCCCCATCAAGGCGGCCGCATCGCAGGCGCAGGCGCCCGGTCACGCCGCGTCTCCCGATGATGCGCCTGTGCCTGTGCCTGTGCCTCCACGTGGCGCTGCAGCCACACCGTCGGCACAACACGCCATGCCAATGAATCAGGCCTACCTCGAAGGGGAGTCGCAACTGCTGAACGGCGGCGAATTGTCGGGCGACCAGGCCCAGGCCGTCCTCCTTTCCAGCAGAAGCTTCAAAGCAGCCCTGCAGCAGTTCGAATCGGATGCGTCGCTGAGTCCGGATGCGCAGGATCTGACCCGGTTGTACCAGGCCGCGGCGACCCGTGCGCTGGGCGAGGACGTGGCGCTGGCCTCGCTGTCGTGTGGCTACACCCTGTGCATGGGCGAGGTGCGCAGCCGCAGCCAAGGTGGATTCCGTGACTGGGTTGGCCTGTTCGGCAAGGACCGCGGTGCACCGCACTACGCGTTGATGACGGCCGAGTATCCGCTGGGAAACGGGCAGTCCTCGGGGCGTTTCGTGTTCTCGATCGATCCCACTGCCAACGGCATCAGCCAGTAGCGTCGAGCCTGCTCGACTACCGCTCGCTCGCCGTCAGGGCAGCGCCTGCACGCTGTACGACTCGATGACGTAGCTGAAGGCCTGTTGCTGGCGGTCGCGCAGCAGGGCACGCACTTCCAGGATGACGCCATGGTCGCCATCGCCGCGCGGTGGCCAGAAGGTCTGGTCGGCAAGGGTCTGGCGCTGGAAGCCGAGGGGGCCGACCACGCGGCCGAAGGGTTCGTCGCTGCTGTCCAGCACCTGGTTCATTGCCGCGCTGAGGCGGCCCGGCAGGTACCAGTTGTCGGCTTCGGAGAGCACGCGGCTGCCGCAGACCAGTTGCACGCGACGGTAGCGCAGCGGCGTATCGGCGTCCGCGCCGAGCGCCTTCAGCACGTCGGCCGGTGCCGCCTTGTCCTGGCCATGCACGCGCACGGCGCGCACGCGGGCCTGTTCGGCCAGGCCGTGCTCTGCGCACCAGCTTTCCAAGGTGCCGGTTGCGCTGGGGCCGGCCAACACGCGCTGGTGCAGCTGTTCGACCAGGGCGGCGGGCGCGATGCGCTGCTGACCGGGCGGCGCCTGCAGCGGCGCGGTGGCACCGGCATCGGCGGCGGACAGGCTGGCGATCGGGGCAGCGGCCAGCAGGGATGCGGCCTGCCAGCGGCGGAGACGATCGTGGCGGTCGGACGGGCCCATGCGGCATCACAGCGGAAACAGGCGCCCATGTTACCCGTTCAGGCGTGTCCCCGGCGTGCCGAAAGCGTCGCGACTCGTCGGGCATTCATCGCGTTGCCAAATACGAGGCATGCAGATATTTCGTTGGCCGATGGGCCGGGCGGGGCGCACGATGGGGCCTTGTCTGGCTTTCCGGGAGTTCCCCCATGACCCTGCAGTTCATCCAGGGTGGCGTCGACCGCGCGGGTGCGCCGGTGCATTTCCACATCCGCGACGGGCGTTTTGAGGGTTTCAACCGCGCAACGGGCCCGGCTGAAGGTGCCGAGGTCATCGACCTGCAGGGGTTCACCCTGCTGCCGGGCCTGGTGGATGGGCACATCCATCTGGACAAGAGTTTCGTCGGCGACCGCTGGCATCCGCACCAGCCGGTGGCCAGCCTGCGCGAGCGCCTGGCGGTGGAAAAGGCCGCGGTGGCCGACGCCGCGCCGATGGTGGACCGCGCCGAGGCGCTGATCCGCCAGTGCAGCCGCTTCGGTACCGTGGCGATGCGCTGCCACGTCGATATCGACGCCAGCACCGGCCTGCGCCATCTGCTGGCTGTGCGCGAGGCTGCGCAGCGCTGCGCCGACATCATGCAGATCCAGCTGGTGGCGTTCCCGCAGGCGGGGGTGATGTCCTGCGCGGGCACGGCCGCGGTGCTGGAGCAGGCCCTGGCCGAGGGCGTGGAGGTGCTGGGTGGCATCGACCCGACCACGCTGGATGGCGATGCCGAGGGGCAGCTGGCCCTGCTGTTCGGCCTGGCCGAGCGCTACGGCGTGCGCCTGGACATCCATCTGCACGAACCGGGTGAAACCGGCCTGGCCCAGCTGCTGCGCATCGCCGCGCGTACGCGAGCGGCCGGGCTGCAGGGCAGGGTGGCGGTCAGCCACGCCTACGCGCTAGGCGAGGTGCCGTTGGCGCGCGCCCTGCAGGTGGGCGAGGCCTTGGCGGCGGCCGGCGTGGCGATCATGAGCAACGCGCCGGGGGATCACCCGTTCCCGCCGCTGCGGGCGCTGCACGATGCCGGGGTGCGGGTGTTCGCAGGCAACGACAACATCCGCGACTGCTGGTGGCCCTACGGCAATGGCGATCTGCTGCAGCGGGCGATGCTGCTGGGCTACCGTTCGGGGTTTTACACGGATTCCGACCTGATGCTGGCGCTGGAGATGGTGACCACGCATGCGGCGGCGGTGATCGGGTTGCCGGACTACGGGATGGGCGAGGGGTTGCCGGCGACGTTCGTGGCGGTGCGGGCGGATCACGGTCCCGCGGCGGTGGCGGGTGTGCCGGTCGAGCGGCGCGTGGTTGTGCAGGGGCAGTGGGTGTAGTCGGCAGGGCTTGCAGCCCTGCACCTGCAGAGGCAAGAGCAACAGCAACAGCAACAGCGGGCATTCCGTGGGATGGCGGGGCACTGTG
>NZ_JACVTV010000065.1:0-23439 GCF_016624625.1 Stenotrophomonas sp. S41
GTCCCCGCAAACCCACAGTGCCCCGCCATCCCACGGAATGCCGCTTCGGCTTTTGACGTTGACGTTGCCTTGGCCTCTGCAGGTGCAGGGCTGCAAGCCCTGCCAAACACACCCCTACTTGACCAGCACGTCGATCACGCCGTCTCCGACGCGCGCCTGCAATGCATCTCCCGCCTGCACCTGGCCAACCTCACGCACCAGCGTGCCGTCGTCACTGCGGGTCAGGATGCTGTAACCACGTGCCACCGTCGCCAGCGGACTCACCGCCTCCAGCGAGCGCGCCAGCCCGCGCAGGCGCAGCGCATCGCGTTGCAGCAGCCGCTGCAGCGCCGCCTGCGGGCGACCGCGCAGGGCCGCCAGGCGTCGCTGCATCTCGTCCAGCTGGCGCTGCGGGTGGTGACCGCGCAATACCGCTGCCGCATGGCGCAGGCGCGCGGCGCGGCGCTCCTGCTGCTGGTTGAAGGCCGCATGCAGGCGCCGGCCGAGGTCGAGCTGGCGCCGGCGCAGCAGGTCCAGGCGCGCCTGCGGGCTCTGCGCGTTCAGCCGCAGCAGGGCGCGGTCGGCGCGCTGCATCGCCTGCTGCATCGTGTGCCGCTGCAGCTGCACCATGCGCGCGGCCGTGCGGCGCAGGCGCAGGGTCAGTTCGCGCTGGTCGGGCACCAGCAGTTCGGCTGCCACCGACGGCGTCGGTGCGCGCAGGTCGGCGGCGAAGTCGCTCAGGCTGAAGTCGGTTTCGTGGCCCACCGCCGAGACCACCGGCGTGGCGCTGGCGGCGATCGCCCGGGCCAGGGCCTCGTCATTGAAGGCCCACAGGTCTTCCAGCGAACCACCACCGCGGGTCAGCAGGATCACGTCGTAGCGGCCACTGGCATCGGCGGCCTGCAGCAGGCGGGTGATCTGCGCGGCGGCCGTGCTGCCCTGGACCAGGGTCGGCAGCAGGTCCACTTCCAGCAGCGGAAAACGGCGGGCCAGCACGCTCAGCACGTCGCGCACGGCGGCGCCGGTGGGCGAGGTGATCACCGCCAGGCGCTGCACGTGCGCCGGCATCGGCCGCTTGCGCGCGGGGTCGAACAGGCCCTCGGCTTCCAGGCGTGCCTTCAGCTCCTCGAAGGCGCGGCGCAGTGCGCCTTCGCCGGCTTCTTCCATGTGGTCCAGCACCATCTGGTACTCGCCACGCGCGTCGTACAGCGTCACCTTGCCGCGCACCAGCACGCGCATGCCTTCGCGCGGCACGAACTTCAGGTACTGCGCCTTCATCCGGAACATCGCCGCACGCAGCTGTGCGCGCGCGTCCTTCAGGGTGAAATACAGGTGCCCGGACGCGGGGCGGGCGACGCTGCCCAGCTCGGCTTCGACCCAGATCGCCGGGAAGCTGCCTTCCAGCAGGTCGCGGGCCAGGGTGTTGAGCTGGCTGGGGGTGAGGACGTCGTTGTTACGTGGCTGCATGGGTACGGCGGTGACGGGCGGAGCAGGGCGCTCAGGATCGCACGTCAGCGCGCGCCGTGCTGGGCCAGCGCCCACTGCACGTGCTCGCGCACCACGGGTGAGGGATCGTCGACGCGGGTCTGCAGGGCGGCCAGTGCGTCGGTCGAGGCCGGTGCGTTGCCCAGCGCCACGGCGATGTTGCGCAGCCAGCGCTCGTGGCCGCTGCGGCGGATCGGGCTGCCTTCGGTGCGGCGCAGGAATTCGGCTTCATCCCAGGCGAACAGCTGGTCCAGGCGCGCGGTGTCGAGATTGTTGCGCGCGCGGAAATCGGCTTCGTCGGTGCGCTTGGCAAACTTGTTCCAGGGGCAGACCAGCTGGCAGTCGTCGCAGCCGTAGATGCGGTTGCCGATCAGCGGCCGCATGTCTTCGGGAATGGCGCCGTCGTGCTCGATGGTCAGGTAGGAAATGCAGCGTCGCGCGTCCAGCCGCTGCGGGGCGATGATGGCCTGGGTCGGGCAGACGTCGATGCAGCGTGTGCAGGTGCCGCAGTGCGCGGTGGCCGGCGCGTCGATCGGCAGCGGGATGTCGATGTAGATCTCACCGATGAAGAACCACGAGCCGCCGTGACGGTCGATCAGGCAGGTGTGCTTGCCGATCCAGCCGAGCCCGGCGTTGCGCGCCAGCGCACGTTCCAGCACCGGCGCCGAATCGACGAACACGCGGTAGCCGAGCGGCGCCACTTCATCGTTGATCTGCGTGGCCAGCTTCTGCAGCCGGTTGCGCATCAGCTTGTGGTAATCGCGGCCCAGCGCGTAGCGGGCGACATAGGCGCGGCCGGGATCGGCCAGGGTCGCCCAGGCTTCGGTGTCGTCCTTGTGGCTGTAATCCATGCCCACCGAAATCACCCGCACGGTGCCCGGCAGCAGCTCGGCCGGGCGCGCGCGCAGGGTGCCGTGGCGGGCCATCCAGTCCATCGTCCCGTACAGGCCCTTGCCCAGCCAGTCTGCCAGGTGCGCCTCATCCTCGCCCAGCTCGATGCCGGCGATGCCGCAGCGCTGGAAGCCGTGCGCACGGGCGAGTTCGCGGATGCGCTGTACGGCCAGGGCCGGATCGAGGGGGGCAGGGGCGGGGAACATGCGCACCAGTATAAAATCTCCGCATGGCCAACCTTGCCGATCTGTTTGATTCTGCTGCTGCGCGTGCGCTGGATGCCCAGGCCTCGGCGCTGGCCGGTGATGGCGGCTGGGAGCTGATGGCCCAGGCCGGCATGGCCGCCTGGCAGCGCCTGCTGCGGCACTGGCCGCAGGCGCTGAATGTGGGCGTGGTGGTGGGCAGCGGCAACAACGGTGGTGACGGCCTGGTGCTGGCGCGGCACGCGCTGCTGGCCGGGCGCCGGGTAACGGCGCTGACCCTGCCGGGAAAGCCGCCGTCCACGCGGTTGGCGCAACGGGCCACATCGGATTTTAAGTCCGTTGGTGGAATCCTGGCCGAATTCGACGGAACGCTGCCCGCGGCCGATATCTGGGTGGATGGCCTGTTCGGGCTGGGTTTCGACCGGGCGCCGGAGGGTGCAGCACAGGCTGTGATCGAAGCACTGAACGCAGAGGATGCACCGGTGTTTGCACTGGATGTCCCCAGCGGCGTCGACGCCGACCGCGGCACGGTGCCGGGCGTTGCGGTGCGCGCAGCGCTGACCCTGCAGTTCATCGTGCCGCACCGCGGCCTGTACACCGGCGACGCGCTGGAGCACGCAGGCGAACCCGCGCTGGCCGCGCTGCAGCTGCCCAAGGCAGCGTGGCAGGGCGTTTCGGCCGCGGCCGAGCACTGGACGGGTGCGCGCTTGCCGGCATTGCTGAAGCCGCGCCGCGCCAATACCCACAAGGGCGAATCCGGCCATGTGCTGTGCGTGGGCGGCAACCACGGCAGCGGTGGCGCCATTGCCCTGGCTGCCGAGGCTGGCCTGCGCGCCGGTGCCGGACTGCTCAGCATCGGCACCCGCGGTGACCACGTCGGTCCGCTGCTGGCGCGCCTGCCCGAGGCCATGGTGCATGCGCTGGAAGATGGCGACGCGCTGCCCGGCCTGCTTGAAAAGGCCAGGGTCGTGGCGATCGGCCCCGGCCTGGGCCAGGACGACTGGGCGCGTGCCCTGTTCGCGCGCGTGCTGGCCTGTGGCAAGCCGCTGGTGCTCGACGCCGATGCGCTGAACCTGCTGGCCCGCGACCCTCGCGCGCTGCCCGATGCCATCCTGACCCCGCACCCGGGTGAGGCCGCGCGCCTGCTGGAATGCACCACGGCCGAGATCCAGGCCGATCGCTACCGCTGCGCCCAGGCGCTGGCCGAGCGCTACCACGCCGTGGTGGTGCTGAAGGGCGCTGGCAGCATCGTCGCCGCCCCCGGCTGCACCCCGCGCCTGATCGCCGCCGGCAACCCCGGCATGGCCGTCGGTGGCATGGGTGATCTGCTGACCGGCATCATCGCCAGCCTGCGCGCGCAGGGCCTGGATGCCTTCGATGCCGCCGCGTGTGGCGCGCTGCTGCATGCGCTGGCTGGCGACGTCGCTGCCCTCGATGGCGCGCGTGGCCTGCTTCCCACTGATCTGCTGGTGCCCCTGCGGCGGCTGGCCAACCCGGAACCCCTGCAATGACTGAATTCTTCCTGGCCGACAGCGAAGCCACCGAACTGCTGGGCCAGTGGCTGGCCGCCACCCGGCCCCCGCAGGCGCTGGTCGAACTGCGCGGTGACCTCGGCGCCGGCAAATCCACCACCGCGCGTGCACTGCTGCGCGCGCTCGGCGTGCAGGGTGCGATCCGCAGCCCTACCTACACCCTGGTCGAGCGCTATCCGCTGTCCAGTGGCGGCGAAGCGTGGCACCTGGACCTGTACCGCATCGGCCAGGCCGGCGAGCTGGATTTCCTCGGCCTGGACGAGGGCAGTGCGGTGCTGTGGCTGGTCGAGTGGCCCGAACGTGGCGCCGGCGCGCTGCCGCCCACCGATCTGGTGGTGGCGCTGGAAATCGAAGGGCAGGGGCGGCGCGTCCGTCTCACTGGGGCCAGCGACGTGGGCCGTGAATGGCTGGATCGACTTCCCGATGGGGGCGACTTGCAGGCCATTTCTGTCGGCTGACGAGAACAAACACCGGCAGGTTACGGATTATTAAGGAAAAAGGTGTTGCATTCCGTTCAGCGCGGTGATTGAATCCTGACCATGCGCCTGGGGAACCGTCTCATCGCCATCTGTGCCGCCGTCGGACTAGGTCTGACGAGCGTCTGCGCGTGGGCCGGTGAGGTCCGCCAGGTCCAGCTGAATACCGGCGCGACCGGTACCCGCGCGGAGATCTCCCTGGTGGGCAGCGGCGGCTACAAGACCCTGTCGCTGTCCTCGCCGAACCGCCTGGTGATCGATTTCCCCGATTCCAGCGCCGTGCACAACCTGAAGATGCCGGCCGCGCAGGGCGTGGTCACCGCCGTCCGCACAGGGCAGCCGGTGCCGGGCACGTTCCGTGTCGTTTTCGACCTTGCTGCGTCGGTGTCGCCGTTCCGCCCGCAGATGCAGCGTGAGGGCAATGAATCCAAGCTGGTGATCGAGTGGCCGGGCGATGGCCCGGCAACGGCCGCCCGCCCGGCCGCGCCTGCGGCCACCGCAGCGGTCACCCCGTCCGCCGCCGATGCGGCCGCTGCGCAGAACGCGCAGTCGCGGGGTGATGCCGCGCGCGCCACCGCGCTGCTGACCGCCCAGGTGCAGCAGCAGGCCAGCGCCAGTGCCGCCGCTCCGGTTGCGCCGGCGCCGACCACCACCCCCGCCCAGGTGGCCGCTGCCGGCATCAGTGCCAGCAGCACGCCGCCGCCGTCCTCGCCGGCCGCGATCCTCGCCGGCCAGCCGACCCGTGCCGTGGTGGCCGCCGCACCGGCGCCTGCACCCGCGCCTGCCGCTGCACCCGCCGAAGCGCCGCGACCGGCCATGCCCAGCGATGCCTCGCGCATCCGCATGCAGCCGGGCATGCGCCACCTGGTGGTGGCCATCGATCCGGGCCATGGCGGCCAGGATCCGGGCGCCATCGGCCCGACCGGCAAGCGCGAAAAGGACGTCACCCTGGCCGTGGCGCGCGAACTGGCCCGCCAGGTCAACGCGACGCCGGGCCTGAAGGCCTACCTGACCCGCGACAGCGACGTGTTCATCCCGCTGCCGATGCGTGCGCAGAAGGCGCGCGCGAACAAGGCCGACATCTTCATCTCGATCCACGCAGACGCCGCGGAGAACCGTTCGGCCACCGGTTCGTCGGTGTACGTGCTGTCCACCAAGGGCGCCTCCTCGCAGCGCGCGCGCTGGCTGGCCGACAAGGAAAACGCGGCCGACCTGGTCGGTGGCGTGCGCCTGCAGCAGACCGAGGGCACCCTGGCCAACGTGCTGCTGGACCTGGCCCAGAGCGGTTACATGAAGGCGTCCGAAGACGCGGCCGGCCACGTGCTGGGCGGTTTGAAGCGGATCGGCAACAACCACAAGCCGAACCTCGAGCGCGCCAACTTCGCGGTGCTGCGAACCTCGGACATGCCGGCGATGCTGGTGGAAACCGCCTTCATCTCCAACCCGGACGAAGAACGCCGCCTGACCGACCCGGCCTACCAGCGCAAGGTCGCCGGTGCGGTGCTCGATGGCGTGCATACCTTCTTCAGCCGGCAGCCGCCGCCGGGCACGCTGTACGCAGCCCGCGCCCAGGCCGAGATCGACGCCGCCGCCACCATGGCCGGCGGCAGCAAATAACCCGCGGATCGAGCGGTCGGTAGCGCCGGGCCGTGCCCGGCGGACGTGTGCCTCCGTTATCATCCCTGCATGACGTCTGCTCCCCATCCGCGCCCGATCCGGCCGTTGCCGGAAATCCTGATCAACCAGATCGCCGCGGGCGAAGTGGTCGAACGTCCTGCGTCGGTGGTCAAGGAACTGGTCGAGAACGCCATCGATGCCGGCGCCAGCCGCGTCGACATCGACCTGGAAGAGGGCGGTGTGCGGCTCATCCGCATCCGCGACAACGGCAGTGGCATCGCGCCCGAGCAGCTGCCGCTGGCGGTCTCGCGGCATGCCACCAGCAAGATCGCCGATCTCGACGACCTCGAATCGGTGGCGACCCTCGGTTTCCGCGGCGAAGCGCTGCCTTCCATCGCCTCGGTCAGCCGCTTCACCCTGGCCTCGCGCCGCGCGCATGACGAGCACGGTTCGGCGCTGCAGATCGAAGGCGGCAAGATCGGCGAAGTGACCCCGCGCGCGCATGCGCCGGGCACCACCGTGGAAGTACGCGAGCTGTTCTACAACGTACCGGCGCGCCGCAAGTTCCTGCGCGCCGAGCGCACGGAAATGGGCCACATCGAAGAATGGCTGCGCTCGCTGGCGCTGGCCCGCCCGGATGTCGAACTGCGCGTGTCGCACAACGGCAAGGCCTCGCGCCGCTACAAGCCCGGTGACCTGTATTCCGATGTGCGCCTGGCCGAGACCCTCGGCGAGGACTTCGCCAACCAGGCCGTGCGCGTGGACCACACCGGTGCCGGCCTGCGCCTGCATGGCTGGATCGCGCAGCCGCATTATTCACGGGCCAGCGCCGACCAGCAGTACCTGTACGTCAACGGCCGTTCGGTGCGCGACCGCAGTGTCGCCCATGCGGTGAAGATGGCCTACGGCGATGTGCTGTACCACGGTCGCCAGCCGGCCTACGTGCTGTTCCTGGAACTGGACCCCACCCGGGTCGATGTCAACGTGCACCCGGCCAAGCATGAAGTGCGCTTCCGCGATTCGCGCCTGGTCCACGACTTCGTCTACCGCACGTTGAAGGACGCGCTGGCCGATACCCGCGCCGGTGTGACCGCGCAGGAGATCGGTGCCGGTGCGGTCCATCCTGCGGACATGGGCGGCGCACCGATGCCGTCCAGCGCCGGTGCGTCGGGCTTCGGCCTGGTGCGCGGTGCCGCGCCCGGTTCGGGCGGTGGCGGTGGTGGCTTCTCCGGCTGGCGCCCGCAGCAGCCGCTGGGCCTGCAGGTGGCCGATGCGCCCGCGGCCTATGCCGCGCTGTACGCCGCACCCGGTGCAGGCGAACGCAGCAGTGCGCTGCCGCCGATGCCAAGCGAGAACGGCCTGCCGGTGACCAGTGCCGATGCCGGCGTGCCGCCGCTGGGCTACGCCATTGCCCAGTTGCACGGCATCTACATCCTGGCCGAGAACGCCGAAGGCCTGATCGTGGTGGACATGCATGCCGCCCACGAGCGCATCGGCTACGAACGCCTGAAGAACGCCCACGATGGCATCGGCCTGCAGTCGCAGCCGTTGCTGGTGCCGATCACCCTGGCGGTGGGCGAGCGCGAGGCCGACACCGCCGAGACGGAAGCGGAAACGCTGGCCGCGCTCGGTTTCGAAGTCACCCGCGCCAGCCCGGGCGCGCTGCATGTGCGCAGCATTCCCGCGCTGCTGGCCAACGCCGAGCCGGAAGGCCTGCTGCGCGACGTGCTGACCGACCTGCGCGAGCATGGCCAGAGCCGGCGCATCGCCAGTGCGCGCGACGAACTGCTGTCGACCATGGCCTGCCACGGCGCGGTGCGCGCCAACCGGCGCCTGACCGTGCCGGAAATGAACGCGCTGCTGCGCGACATGGAAATCACCGAGCGCTCCGGCCAGTGCAACCACGGCCGGCCGACCTGGGCACGTTTTTCGCTGGCGGAAATCGACCGCTGGTTCCTGCGCGGCCGCTGAGGCCCGCAACGTTGAGGGGAGCATCCATGCGTCATCGGGGAGTGGGCGGCCTGCTGGTCGCCGTGTTGCTGGCCGCCTGCAGCCCGGCACCGGCACCGGTGCCTGTGGTGAAGGAAGATCCGGCGTTCGCGGCGGGGCAGCAGCAGTGGCGCGTGCAACGCTACGAAGACCTGACCCGGCCCGATGGCTGGACCGCGCTGGTCGGCCTGCACTGGCTGCAGTACAAGTCGCACTTCATCGGCAGCGGCGCCAGCAGTGGCATCCGCCTGGCGGTGGGCCCGGACAAGCTGGGCCTGCTGCGGCGCGAGGGCGACCAGTGGTGGTTCAGCCCCGAAGCGGGGGTGGACGTCAGCTTGGACGGGCAGCCGGTGCGTGGCCGCGTGCGCATGAACACCGACAAGGATCCAGCGCCCACCGTGCTCAGCTTCGATGGCGGCAAGGGCCAGCTGAGCATCATCCGCCGTGGCCCGCGCGATGCGCTGCGGGTCAAGCATGCCGATGCTGATGCGCGCCGCGATTTCGCCGGCATCCAGTACTGGCCCGGCGGTCCCGACTGGCAGGTGCAGGCGCATTTCATCGCCCATCCCGCCGGCAAGACCCTGCCGATCGTGGACATCACCGGCCTGGCCACCGAAATGCCGAATGCCGGCGCGGTGGAGTTCGAGCGCGACGGCCGCAGTTGGCGCATGGAAGCGATCGGCGCGCCCGGCGAGCCCCTGTTCCTGGTCTTCGCCGACCGCACCAGTGGCCACGGCAGCTATCCGGCCGGGCGCTACCTGGACATCGATGCACCGGCCGCCGATGGCAGCGTGCGCATCGATTTCAACCACGCCTACAACCCACCCTGTGCCTTCACCCCGTACGCGACCTGCCCGCTGGCGCCCCCGGAAAACCGGTTGGACCTGCGCGTGGACGCCGGCGAGAAGGCGTACCACCTGCCTGAAGGAGAAGGCTGATCATGTCGATCAGATCACTGATGCGCGGCGCCGTGCTGCTGCTGGCTTGCGCGGTCGCCCCCCTGGCCGCTGCGCGTGGCGCGCCGGCCGAAGCGCCTGCGGCCAAGCCGCCGGTGCCGCTGTTGTGGAAGGTGACCGGCCCAGGCGATGCGCGTGTCTACCTGCTGGGTTCGTTCCACCTGCTGAAGCCCACCGATTACCCGTTGTCGGCCGATGTCGAGCAGGCCTTCACCGCGTCCAAGCGGGTGCTGTTCGAAGTGTCGCCGGAGGAAATGGAATCGACCCAGGCCGCCACCCAGATGGTGCAGACCGCGATCCGCCGCGATGGCAGTGAACTGAAGCGCGACCTGGATGACGCCACCTGGCAGAAGCTGCAGGCCTACGCCACGCAGAACAAGCTGCCGCTGGCGCAGCTGCAGGGCATGAAGAGCTGGTTCGTCGCGCTCAACATCACCATCGGCCAGATGCAGAAGATGGGCCTGGATGCGAACCTCGGCCTGGACCGTCATTTCATGGCGCAGGCGAAGAAGGCGGGCAAGCAGACCGGCGGGCTGGAGGACATGCAGAGCCAGATCAACCTGCTGGACGGCATGAGCCTGCAGGAGCAGCGGCAGATGATGGCCGAGGCGCTGGACCAGGCCGACAAGGGCGATGAGCAGTCGCTGATGCTGCACGAGGCCTGGCGCCGCGGCGATGACCGAGTGCTGTGGAACAAGATGGCCGTGGAGATGCGCCAGCAGTATCCGCAGCTCTACCAGCGCATCAACACCGCGCGCAACGATGCGTGGGTGCCCAAGCTGCTGCCGTACCTGCAGGACGGGCAGGGCGGCACCCTGGTGGTCGTGGGTGGCCTGCACCTGCTGGGCAGCGATGGCGTGGTGGAGAAGCTGAAGGCCAAGGGCTACAAGGTCGAACGCGTCTGCACGGGCTGCAAGCTGAAGCGTTGAGGGTAGAGTCGACCGTTGGTCGACTGCACTTCGGTCGGATGGCGGAAATGCCCGCGCTGCGCGCATAAGTCGACCAACGGTCGACTCTACCCGCTGGGATGCCGCCCTCCAGAACAGAAACGGCGCGCCAGAGGGCGCGCCGTTTTCGTGTCAGGCGGGGCAGTCGCCTCAGCGCCGGGTCTTGCCACCGGTGCCGGTGCTGGTGCCCGGCTCGCTCGGCTTGTTGCCGGTGCCGGTGCCCGTACCGCCGGGGCGCGGGCCGCCGAAGCCGGTGCCCATGTTGCGCTGGAATTCCTGCCACAGCTCCAGGTTGCGCTCGGTCAGCTGGTTCATCATCGCCCACGGGGTCTGGCCCAGCAGGTTGCCCATCTGCTGGCGGAACTGCTGCTGCTGGTCGAGGAAGACCTGCATGCTGCGCTCCAGGTAGTTGCCCATGAAGCCCTGCAGCGAATCGCCGTAGAAGCGGATCAGCTGGCTCAGCAGCTGGGTGGACAGCATCGGTTCGCCGTCCTGTTCCTGGTCGGCGATGATCTGCAGCAGGACCGAACGGGTCAGGTCGTCGCCGCTCTTGGCGTCGCGTACCTCGAAGTCTTCACCATCCAGGATCAGCTGGCGCACATCCTCTATGGTGATGTAGCTGGAAATTTCTGTGTCGTAGAGACGGCGGTTCGGATACTTCTTGATGATGCGGGTCGCAGCCATGAAGCGGTCACTCGTCACTGTAGATGTGCAGCATGGCGCAGTGCACAAGCCTTGGCAACCGCTGCAGCCCCCGCCGGGCTTGGGTTTCACGCCCGATCATGTTGCGCAGCAAGGGTTTGCGTGCTGCGCAGCATGACCAACGGCAGGGGGCCTCTGCGTGCCCGCTGCCGCTGCCTGCGGCCTTACCAGCCCATGTGGTGGCCGCCGTTGATGTCCAGGTTGCTGCCGGTGATCCAGGCGGCCTCGTCAGCGACCAGGAAGGACACGCCGTAGGCGATCTCCTCCGGCTTGCCCAGGCGCCCGGTGGGGATGTCGGCGATGATCTTGGCGCGCACTTCCTCCGGCACCGCCATCACCATGTCGGTGGCGACGTAGCCCGGCGAAATGGTGTTGACCGTGATGCCGAAGCCGGCGTTCTCGCGGGCCAGCGAAATGGTGAAGCCGTGCATGCCGGCCTTGGCGGCGGCGTAGTTGGCCTGGCCATACTGGCCCTTCAGGCCGTTGATCGAGCTGATCTGGATGACCCGGCCCCAGCCGCGGCGGCGCATGCCTTCGATGACCGGGCGGGTGACATTGAACACCGAATTGAGGTTGGTGTTGATCACGTCGTGCCACTGGTCCGCACGCATGCGGTGGAAGGTGGTGTCGCGGGTGATGCCGGCGTTGTTGACCAGGATCTCGACCGGGCCCAGCTCGGCTTCCACCGCGCGGATCAGCGCTTCGGCGCTTTCCGGGTCGGACACATCGCCGGGGAAGATCGACACGTGGTAGCCGCGTTCGGTCATGGCCTGCTGCCAGGCGCGGGCCCTGGTCTCGTCGCGGTAATTGGTGGCGACCCGGTGGCCCTGGTCGGCCAGGCGTTGGCAGATGGCGGTACCGATGCCGCCGGTTCCGCCGGTGACCAGTGCGACGCGAGAAGTCATGGAATGCTGTCCGGGTTTCAGGTGGGGGAAAGGGGATTCTGCAACATCGGCACGGAAAGTGCGCCGGCTGGCGGCAGGCCCGCTCCGATCAGGATGTCGGATCGTGGCAGGCGCGCCGGGTCGAAGGCCTGGCGAGCGGCGGCCAGCAATGCGGGCAACGCGTCGATGCCATCCAGCGCGGTGGGTGCCTGGCCCAGCAGCTGCCACAGCTGGCGCAGCACCGGCACCGGCCGGCTGCTGTCCACCGGCAGGGCGGCGAGGGACTTGGACAGCTTGTGGCCCGGCGCATCCAGCAGCAATGGCAGGTGCCAGTAGCGCGGAACCGGCAGCCCCAGCGCCTGCTGCAGCAGGATCTGCCGCGCGGTGGAATCGAGCAGGTCGGCGCCGCGGACCACTTCGGTCACGCCCTGCGCGGCATCGTCCACCACCACGGCCAGCTGGTAGGCCCAGCAGCCATCGGCGCGGCGCAGCACGAAATCACCGACCTCGGCATGCACGTCCTGGGTCTGCAGGCCGCGCAGGCCGTCCTCGAACTGCACCACGCTGCCCGCGGGAACACGGAAGCGGACGGCAGGGTCCGGTCGCGGCTGTCGCGCCACGCAGCGATGGTGGATGCCGCCGCTGGCGGCCACTTCGCTGCGGCTGCAGTGGCAGACGAAGGCCCGGTCGCTGGCCAGCAGCACGTCCAGCGCGGCCTGGTAGGCCTCGCCGCGCGCGCTCTGCCAGAGCACCTCGCCGTCGTGGTCCAGGCCGAATGCGGCGAGCGCCTGCAATTGTGACTGCGCCGCGCCGGCGACCGTGCGCGGTGGGTCGACATCCTCGATGCGCAGCCGCCACAGGCCACCGTGATGGCGCGCAAGCAGCCAGCTGCCGAAGGCGGCGAGCAGGGAACCGGCGTGCAGCAGGCCGGTGGGCGAGGGCGCGAAGCGGCCGCAGGGAATGGGCGAAGTCATGCTGGCTGAATCGTCGGTCAGGTTGGCGCTTGAATTCAAGCTGACTGCACCGCAAATTGGCAGATATCGACCCCTTCCGAGCCGGAATTTCCCATGTTTACCCGCATTGCCCTCTTCCTGGCCACCAACCTTGCGGTGCTGATCCTTGCCGGCATCGTGATGTCCATCCTGGGCGTGGACTCCCGTTCGATGAGCGGCCTGCTGGTCATGGCTGGCATCTTCGGCTTTGGTGGTTCCTTCATCTCGCTGCTGCTGTCCAAGTGGATGGCCAAGCGTTCCACCGGTGCGGTGGTCATCACCGAACCGCGCAACCCGACCGAGCGCTGGCTGCTGGCCACCGTAGAGCGCCAGGCCAAGGCGGCCGGCATCGGCATGCCGGAAGTGGCCGTGTATGACGGCCCGGAGATCAACGCCTTCGCCACCGGTGCCAACCGCAACAACGCGCTGGTGGCGGTGTCCACCGGCCTGCTGCACAACATGAGCGAGGACGAGGCCGAAGCAGTGCTGGGCCACGAGATCGCCCACGTCGCCAACGGTGACATGATCACCATGGCGCTGCTGCAGGGCGTGCTGAACACCTTCGTGATCGTGCTGGCCCGCGTGGTCGGCGGCATCATCGACAGCGCGCTGTCGGGCAACCGCGAAGGCGGCGGCCGTGGCTTCGCCTACTTCATCATCGTGTTCGTGCTGGAGATGGTGTTCGGCCTGTTCGCGACGATGATCTCGATGTGGTTCTCGCGCCATCGCGAGTTCCGTGCCGACGCCGGTGGTGCCTCGCTGGCCGGTCGCCAGAAGATGATCGCCGCGCTGGAGCGCCTGCAGCTCAACCACGGCCAGAGCACCCTGCCGACCCAGATCGCGGCCTTCGGCATTGCCGGTTCGACGGCGAAGAAGCTGTTCATGAGCCACCCGCCGCTGGAAGAGCGCATCGCCGCACTGCGCGCTTCGACCGCCGCGTAAGAAAGGCGGGGCATGCCCCGCCATCCGGAAAAACAAAAACGGCACCCTCGCAGGTGCCGTTTCTGTTTGTGCCGCGTTACCGGGACGCTTAGAACTTCGCGTCGAACTCGGCGGCGTAGCCGGTGTTCACCAGCACCTTCTGCAGCGACTCGGCCACCTTCAGGTTGCCGGCCACGACCTGCTGGGTGTCCGGGCCACGGTTGTCCATGCGGGCCAGGGTCGCGCCCTTGAAGTCGCAGACCTTGCCGCCAGCTTCGCGGACCAGCAGCACGCCGGCCGCGATGTCCCAGGCCTTCACGCCTGCTTCGAAGTAGGCGTCGGCGCGGCCGCAGGCCACGTAGGCCAGGTCCAGCGCGGCCGAACCGCTGCGGCGGATGTCCTCGGCCTGCACCAGCAGGGCGTCGACCGCCTTCAGCTGGGCGCTGGCGCGGGCACGCTCGCGCGGGGCGAAACCGGTGTGGATCATCGTGCCGCCCAGGTCCTTGCGGTCGGCCACGCGGATGCGGCGGTCGTTGAGCACGGCACCGGCGCCACGGCTGGCGGTAAACAGTTCATTGCGCAGCGGATCGAAGATGACCGCATCGGTCGGCTCGCCGTTTTCCACCAGGGCGATCGACACGCAGTAGTGCGGCACGCCGCGCAGGTAGTTGCTGGTGCCGTCCAGCGGGTCGATGACCCACATGTTGCGGTGGCCACCCTGTACGCCGCCCTCTTCGCCGAACACGCCGTACTCGGGGTAAGCGCGCTTGAGTTCCTTGACGATCACCTTTTCGGCGTCGGCATCGACTTCGCTGGCGTAATCCATCCGGCCCTTCTGCACTACGTTGAGCGCCTCGAGCTTGTTGATGTTGCGCAACAGGACGTTGCCGGCGAGGCGGGCGGCCTTGACCATGACGGTGACGGCGGGTTTCTGCATGGCGTGGGCTCCCGGAAAGGCAGAAGAGGTAGGGCTGGCGGGGGAAAAGAGCGGGTCCGGCGCAGTGGCCGGCCGCACAGTTTACCATTGGTCTTCGTCCAGCTCGACATTTCCCTGTTCATGTCCCAGTTTCCCGCCGCCACCCGCCTCCGATTCGTCCTGGTCGGTACCCAGCACCCCGGCAACATGGGGGCCGCCGCCCGCGCCCTGAAGACCATGGGCCTGGCCCGCATGGTCCTGGTCGCTCCCGAAAAGCCGCTGGACGAAGAGGCCTTCCGCCGCTCGGCCGGTGCCGAGGACGTGCTGGGCGACGCCCCGGTGGTGGCCACCCTGGCCGAAGCCGTGGCCGACTGCACCCTGGTGCTGGGCTGCACCGCGCGTGCGCGCCGGGTCCAGCTGGAGGAATACCTGCCGTCCGACGCGGCCGCCCGCGCGGTGGCCAAGGCCGGCGAGGGCGCCGAGGTGGCCCTGGTGTTCGGCCGCGAGCGCACCGGCCTGACCAACGAGGAGCTGCAGCTGTGCCACGCGGCGGTGCATATCCCGTCCGATCCGGCATTCAGCTCGCTCAACCTGGCTGCCGCCGTGCAGGTGCTGGCCTATGAGACGCGCATGCAGCTGCTGGGCGCGCAGCCGGCGGCCGAGGCCGCGCCGGCGGACGTCCGCGAGCCGGTGGCCAGCCACGAGCAGATGGAGAGCTTCTTCTCTCAGCTCGGCGACACCCTGGACGAGATCGATTTCCACAAGGGCCGTGCGCCTGAATCGGCCATGCGCAAGCTGCGCCGCCTGTTCCTGCGCAGCGAGCCGACCGAACAGGAAGTGCGCCTGCTGCGCGGCATCCTGGCCGATACCCAGCGCATGGCGCGCCTGGCCCGGGAAAACGGCACGGAAGGCTGACGACGTTCTCATTTTTTCGGGTAGTCTGTCTGGATACCCTGGGGGGATGAGCTTGTGTCGGCTTCATGTAAGGCAACGCAGTGGGGATTGCTGAGCCTGGTTCCATGGCGGACTGTCCGCGCGGCCACGGCCGTGGCGGGTGCGCTGTGGGCGTGGTATCGGATCGACAAGGTCACAGAAACAATGAAGGGCGGGGCGCTGCTGCAGCGTCCGGCAGCCGCGCGTGCGCGGTGCAGTGGATGGGAGTGGGCAGTGCAGTCGGGACACGTACGGATGGAAGCGGCATGAAGTGGCTTGGCTCGGGGATGCAGGCCCGTTTCCTGCTCGCGATGGGCGGGGCGATGCTGGTTGTGGTGGCGATCCTGGCGGTGATGCTGGGCCGCCAGGCGACGATGCAGAGCGAGGTGAAGAGCCTCAGCGGTGGCGTTATCCATGAATTGTTCGACCGCAGCGTGCGCAGCCGCGGCGAGGCGTTGGCGCGCGAGCTGTCCGATTCGCTGGCCAACCCGCTCTATTACAACGACCTGGGCCAGGTGGGCGTGCTGGTGCGCTCGACCTCGCGGCAGCAGGTGGTGCGCTATGTGATGGTGTTCGACAGCAAGGGCCGGCTGGTGCATGACGGCTCGGTCGGCGTGCCCGGCTTCGGCAAGCCGATGACCGACCCGTTGGCCACGGCGGCGACCGCCGCGCAGGGCCTGCTGGTGCAGCAGTCAGCCAGCGTGCTCGACAACACCATGCCGATCATGGTCGGCAAGCAGCGTATCGGCGGCGTCCGCGTGGGCATGGCGCTGGACGAGGTCAGGGAACGCGAGCTGGCCGCCAATGCCACCCTTGGCGAGCGCCTGCAGCAGGTCGGCAGCCGCCACCTGGGCTGGCTGCTGCTGATGCTGGCCCTGCTGGTGGTGATCGGGGTGACGGTCATCCTCTATGTGCAGCGCACCCTGGTGACGCCGATCCGTGACCTGGCCGCCGCCGCGCGCCGCATCGAATCCGGTGATTACCAGGCGCCGCTGCGGGAGAACACCCGCGATGACGAGGTCGGCGAGCTGGTGCGCGGCTTTGCCCGCATGCGTGATGCGATCGCCCGCCATGACCGCGAAGTGCGGCACATGGCCTACACCGATGCACTGACCGGGCTGACCAACCGCCTGGCGTTCCGCGAGGCGCTGGACCACCGGCTGATGGCCGCGCGCGCGTCCAAGCACCGGCTGGGCCTGCTGTTTGCCGACATCGATGACTTCAAGCGGGTCAACGATACGCTGGGCCACGAGGCCGGCGACGAAGCCCTGCTGCAGTTCGCCCAGCGCATCGGCCATGCGGTGGCCGAGGCCGGCGGCGACGATGCGCTGCTGGCGCGGTTCGGTGGCGATGAATTCGTGATTCTCGTCGGCGACGGCGACGTGGCCGCCAACGCCCGCCTGCTGGCCGAAGTGCTGGTGCGCGAGCTGGGCAAGCCGCTGGTGGTGCAGGGCAGGGAGCTATTCCTGGGCACCTCGATCGGCGTGACGCTGTACCCGGACGACGCCGCCGACGCCACCACGCTGCTGAAGAACGGCGACATCGCCATGTACCAGGCGAAGATGGCCGGCAAGAACTGCTACCGCTACTACAGCCGGGCGATGGACCACGCGGTCGAGCGTCGCGTGCACATGGAACAGGAGCTGCGCGGCGCCTGGGAGCGCGGCGAGCTGCGACTGGCCTACCAGCCGATCTTCCGCATGCGCGACCGCCGCCTGGTGGGCGTGGAAGTGCTGCTGCGCTGGCAGCACCCGACCCTGGGCACGATTCCGCCGTCGGTGTTCATCGAAGTGGCCGAGCAGAGTGGCCTGATCGAGGTGATCGGCCCGAAGGTGCTGCGTGCGGCCTGCATGGAAGCCTCGCAGTGGCCGCGTGGCGCGGCCGGCGACGAGCTGTTCGTGTCGGTGAACGTGTCACCGCGCCAGCTGCGTGGCGGCGAACTGCCGGCACTGGTGGCGCAGTGCCTGCACGAATCCGGGCTGCCGTCCTCGCGCCTGCACCTGGAGCTGACCGAAACCGCGGTGATCGGCGACGAGATGCTGGCCGCGCAGCTGCTGGACAAGCTGCACCGCACCGGCGTGAAGGTCTGGCTGGACGACTTCGGCACCGGCTTCTCCGGCCTGAGCCACCTGCGCCAGGTGCCGGTGGACGGCGTCAAGATCGACAAGAGCTTCGTGGCCGACATGCAGCGCGACCCGGACGATCTGGCCCTGACCACGGCGATCATCGCCATGGCCCATGCGCTGGGGATTACCGTGGTGGCCGAGGGCATCGAGCAGGAAGCGCAGTACGAACTGCTGGCACAGCGCGGCTGCGACCTGGGCCAGGGCTACTGGCTGAGCCACCCGGTCACCGCCACCGAAGTGGTGCGGATGATCGATTCGGGCCTGTAAGGGACGACGTGGGGTAGTAGAGCCACGCCATGCGTGGCTGCTTCTGCCTGGACCCCCATCCACGCATGGCGTGGATCTACTGGCTGAGCCACTCGGGGTTGTAACGGATGTCCTGGGGTCAGATCCCTTTTTCTGCGAAAAAGGGATCTGACCCCGGTCGTGCGATTACACCGGGCGCTTGCTGGGGTCGCCGGGCAGTTCGCGCACCAGCTTGGGAATCAGGTAACCGGACAGGCGGGCGGTCAGGCCGGCGATCAGGGCCTTGGCCCGGGTGTCGTCCACTTCGAAGTGGGCCACGCCCTCGACCTTGTCCAGCTGGTGCAGGTAGTAGGGCAGCACGCCGGCGGCGAAGCTGCGCTCGCTCAGGTCCTGCAGCGCTTGCACGCTGTCGTTGACCCCGCGCAACAGCACGGCCTGGTTCAGCAGCTGCGCGCCGAGGCCGCGCAGGCGTGCCATCGCCGCATCCACGCTGGCATCGAACTCATTGGCATGGTTGGCGTGCACCACGATGGCCAGCGGCCACGGCAGGCTGCCCAGCCAGGCCAGCAGTTCCTCGTCCACACGCTCGGGCAGCACGATCGGCAGGCGGGTGTGGATGCGCAGGCGGCGGATGTGCGGAATCTGGCGCAGGGCGTCGGTCAGCTCGACCAGCTTGTGCGTGGCCAGCGACAGCGGATCGCCGCCGGACAGGATCACCTCGTCGATGTCCGGGTCGGCCGCGATGGCCGCCACGGCCTCCTGCCAGCCGCCCTTGGCGGCGTTTTCCGCGCCATAGTCGAAGTGGCGGCGGAAGCAGTAGCGGCAGTTGATCGCGCAGCTGCCGGTGGCTACCAGCAGGGCCCGGCCGCGGTACTTCTGGATGACCCCGGTGGCCTTCTTGGCCGCGCCATCCCCCACCGCGTCGAAGCTGAACCCGGGTGCGGGGCGCATTTCCTCGTCGATGGGCAGCACTTGGCGCAGCAGGGGGTCGGCCGCATCGCCGGGGCGCATGCGGGCCACGAAGCCTTCCGGCACGCGCAGGGCGAACTGGGCCATGGCCGCCTCCGAGACGCCCAGTGCCGCCGGGTCCAGCTGCAGCCGCGCCAGCAGGGCGTGCGGGTCGCGCAGTGCCTGGCGCCAGAGCTGCTGCCAGCGCGTGGGCGCGCCTGGCGACTGGGGCCGGGGGAAGGCGGAAAGCTGCATGGAGAGGGGGCCTGCGGTTATCATGGGGGCAGAAATACTGTTGCCCACCGGCTTCCGGTGGGCTTTCCATTCTATCCGGCTCGCCGCACCCGCGGCGGTTTTGCCATTTGAGGAGCTTGAGCATGGCCACTGTGGGCATGAATGACGTCAAGAACGGGATGAAGATCCTGGTCAACAACGAACCGGCAGTCATCACCGACACCGAGTACGTCAAGCCGGGCAAGGGCCAGGCCTTCACCCGCGTGAAGTACCGCTTCATCCGTTCGGGCCGCGTGGTCGAACTGACCATGAAGGCGACCGACGACCTGGAAGTGGCCGACGTCGTCGACACCGACATGAACTACATGTACAGCGATGGCGAGTACTGGCACTTCATGGACCCGGAATCCTTCGAGCAGGTCCAGGCCGACAAGGCGGGCATGGGCGGCGCCGAAAAGTGGCTGAAGGGCGAAGAAGCCTGCATCGTCACCCTGTTCAACGGCGCGCCGATCTTCGTGCAGCCGCCGAACTTCGTCGAACTGAAGATCACCGAGACCGATCCGGGCGTCCGTGGCGACACCTCGGGCGGTGGCGGCAAGCCGGCCACCCTGGAAACCGGTGCCGTGGTCCGCGTGCCGCTGTTCGTCAACCAGGATGAAATCATCAAGGTTGATACCCGTTCGGGTGAGTACTCCTCGCGCGTGAAGTAATCCGGCGCAGCCGGATTACGGTAGTGCCGGCCGCTGGCCGGCAACCTCGGCGACGGATTACCTGTAGAGCCGAGCCATGCTCGGTTTTCCGGGCACCGCCCGGAACCCGTTGTCGGCGCCGATGGCGCCGCAACGGACAGCCGCCGGGCATGGCCCGGCGCTACCGCCTCCCGCCAGGCCCTTCTTCAATAGCCAGTGAGCCCGCATGAGCGATAGCCCGCACCTCCCCGAAGCCTGCGACCTGCTCATCGAAGCCGGTTATGTCGTTCCGATCGAGCCGCATGCGGTGGTGCTGGAAGACCATGCCGTCGCCGTGCGTGGCAGCGAAATCGTCGCCATCCTGCCGCGTGCCGAGGCCCGCGCGCGCTTCCGCGCGACCCAGGTGGTCAGCCGTCCCGACGCGGCGCTGATGCCCGGCCTGGTGAACGCTCACACGCACAACCCGATGACCCTGCTGCGCGGCGTCGCTGACGACCTCCCGCTGATGACCTGGCTGCAGCAGCACATCTGGCCGGTGGAAGCGGCGGTGATCGGGCCGGAATTCGTCGCCGACGGCACCACCCTGGCCATCGCCGAGATGCTGCGCGGCGGCACCACCTGCGCCAACGAGAACTACTTCTTCGGCGACGTGCAGGCCGCGGTCTACAAGAAGCACGGTTTCCGCGCGCTGGTCGGCGCGGTCATCATCGATTTCCCCACCGCCTGGGCCAAGACCGACGACGAGTACTTCGCCAAGGCCGGTGAACTGCATGACCAGTGGCGCACCGATCCGCTGATCGGCACCGCGTTCGCGCCGCATGCGCCGTACACGGTCAACGATGCCAATTTCGAGCGCGTGCGGATGCTGTCCGACCAGCTCGACATGCAGGTGCACCTGCACACCCACGAGACCGCGCAGGAAATCAACGATTCGATCAAGCTGCACGGCCAGCGCCCGCTGGCGCGGCTGGATCGCCTCGGCCTGGTCAACGACCGCCTGATCGCGGTGCACATGACCCAGCTGACCGACGCGGAAATCCACCTGTGCGCCGAGCGTGGCGTCAGCGTGGTGCACTGCCCGGAATCGAACCTGAAGCTGGCTTCCGGTTTCTGCCCGGCCTGCGCCCTGCAGCGCGCCGGCGTCAACCTGGCCATCGGTACCGATGGCTGCGCCAGCAACAACGACCTGGACATGTTCAGCGAGAACCGCACCGCGGCGATCCTGGCCAAGGCCGTGGCCGACGATGCGACCGCGCTGGACGCGGCCACCACGCTGCGTGCCTCGACCCTGGGCGGCGCCCGTGCGCTGGGCTTCGGCGAGCGCATCGGCTCGATCGAAGTCGGCAAGCAGGCCGACCTGGTCTGCGTCGACCTGTCCGCGCTGGAAACCCAGCCGCTGCACAACGTGCTGTCGCAGCTGGTGTATGCCACCGGCCGCCAGCAGGTCAGCGACGTCTGGATTGCCGGCAAGCCGAAGCTGGTGCAGCGCGAACTGGTCGGCATGGACCTGCCGGGCATCATCGCCAACGCTCGCCAGTGGCGCGAGCGCATCCGTCATATCCGCGCCTGAACCCCGGCGCTGCAAGGACTCCCCCATGACTGCCCCCCACGCTTCCTCCAATTTCGATCAGGCCGAGCTGGACAAGTTCGCCGCGCTGGCCAACCGCTGGTGGGACGCCGACGGCCCGCAGAAGCCGCTGCACGCCCTGAACCCGGTGCGCCTGCAGTACGTGGCCGACCGCGTGACGCTGCGCGGTGCGCGCGTGCTCGACATCGGCTGCGGTGGCGGCCTGCTGAGCGAAGCGCTGGCCCAGGCCGGTGCCGACGTCACCGCGATTGACCTGGCCCCGGAACTGGTCAAGGTCGCGCGCCTGCATGCGCTGGAAAGCGGCGCCAAGGTCGACTACCGGGTGCAGGCGGCCGAGGACCTGGCTGCCGAACAGCCGGGCAGCTTCGACGTGGTCACCTGCATGGAAATGCTCGAGCACGTGCCCGATCCGGGCGCGATCATCGAGGCCTGCAAGCGCCTGCTGAAGCCCGGTGGCCACCTGTTCCTGTCGACCATCAACCGCACCGCGGCTGCGTTCGCAGTGGCGATCGTCGGCGCCGAGTACGTGGCACGGCTGCTGCCCAAGGGCACCCACCACTACCAGGAATTCATCAAGCCGGCCGAGCTGGCGCGCTGGCTGCGCGAGGCCGACGTGCAGCTGGTGGATGTGAGCGGCATGGCCTACGAGCCGTGGCGCAACCACGCCCGCCTGAGCAGCCGCACCGACATCAACTATCTGGCCTACGCGGTCAAGCCTGCATGACCACGGCCGGCTTCCCGCGGGCGGTGCTGTTCGACCTGGACGGCACCCTGCTGGACAGTGCGCCGGATTTCGTCGCCACCTGCGATGCGATGCTGGCCGGGCGCGGCCGTGCGCCGATCGATCCGGCGCTGCTGCGCCCGGTGGTGTCCAAGGGCTCGCGTGCGATGTTGACCGCCGCCTTCCCGGATCTGGACGCGGCCGACCGCGATGCGCTGATTCCCGAGTTCCTGCAGCGCTATGAAGCGCTGATCGGCCAGCACGCGGTGCTGTTCGACGGCGTGGCCGGCATGCTCGCCGCGCTGGATGCCGCAGGCACCGTGTGGGGCATCGTCACCAACAAGCCGGAATACCTGGCGCGCCTGATCCTGCCGCAGCAGGGCTGGCAGCAGCGCTGCGCGGTGCTGGTGGGCGGTGACAGCCTGGCCGAGCGCAAGCCGCATCCGCTGCCGCTGCTGCACGCCGCGCAGGCCATTGGCGTTGCCGCCGAAGACTGCGTGTACGTCGGCGACGACGAGCGCGACATCATCGCTGCACGCGCGGCGGCCATGCCGTCGGTGGCGGCGCTGTGGGGCTACCGCCTGCACAGCGACGATCCGCTGGCCTGGCAGGCCGACGTACTGGTGGAAAACGCTGAACTTCTGCAACTGGCCAGTCTCTGGCCGACCCGGCCGGCAGCCCCGGCCCAGCCGTAAGGAATGACGTAGTGAGCAGTACCGCGCTGGACAGTTTCCTCGACAAGTGGCGCAGCCGTTGGCCGGAATGGTCGGTGGCCGCCCCGTTCGTGGCCGAATCGCAACGCGAGCTCGCGGTGGCGTGGTTCGCGCTGCTGCAGGAATTCGACGACATGCTCAACACCAGCGGTGACCCGATGCCGGCCGACGCCAAGCTGGCGTGGTGGGGCGAGGAGCTGCGCAGCTGGGCCGGGCAGCGCTCGCGCCATCCGCTGGGCCGCCTGCTGGAGCCGGTGCGTGCGCCGTGGGCGCAGCTGGCCGAAACCCTGCCGGACCTGGTCGAGGCGCGCACGGTTGCACTCGATGCGGCCGGTGCCGAGCGCGCGCTGGCCAACTACGCCGACGCGGTGGCCGCCGTGGAAGCGGTGCTGTTCAACGACACGCCGCGCAAGGGCGCCGGCCGTGCCGTGCAGCTGCAGACCCTGGCCCAGCGCCTGCAGGATGCCGGCGTGGCCGGTGTGCCGCGCAGCCTGCTGGACGAAGACGCCAGCAACGCCACGCAGCGTTGGGCGCAGCATCTGTTGAAGGGCTGGGCGACCCGCGTGCCGGGCCCGCGCGCGCGCCGCGTCTGGTCCAGCCTGGCCCGCGCCCGCGTGGCCGCGCAGGCCGCAGGCAAGCCGATCGAAGCGACCCCGGTGCGCACCCTGCTGCGCGTGTGGTGGGCTGCGCGCGGTTGATGCCGCTGCGCTCGCCGGGGGGGGGGCCGGGGGGGCCGGGGGGGGGGGGGGGG
>NZ_JACVTV010000066.1:0-23371 GCF_016624625.1 Stenotrophomonas sp. S41
ACCCTCCCCTGCCATGCCCGCCATCGGCCGCCCGCCCCCTTCATCCAGAGGCGGTCATCTGGTTGTAAAATCAACGGTTTTTGGCCCCTGGCTACTTGATGGCGAACGCCGCGCAGCCGGTCCTGGGTGGACCGGAGTTCCTCCGCCTGCTTGCCCGTCTCAGCGACGGTGCGATGCCGGCCAGCAGTCCCGCCCTGACCGATCGCCTCGGCCAGTGGGTGGACTGGAGCCGTGCCGTGGCCCTGTCCGGGGCGCTGGACGGCCGCCTGCCCGAACCGGGTGAGGCCGCCGAAGCGGTAGAGGACCTGCTGGCCGACTGCGCCCAGGCCGAGTCCAGCCTGCTGGCCTCGATCCGCGAGGATGCCGAGGCCGAGCGTCTGCTGGACCTGGCCGAGGCTGCCGCGCAGGCCAACTTCGCCTCGCTGCGCCAGCGTTACCGCGTGCTGCAGCAGGCCATCCAGACCGCCACCGGACGCCTGCGCGGGCGCCTGCGCGACCAGCTGGTGCAGGTCTCGCCGGAGCTGGCGCGGCTGGCCGAGGTCGACGCGGTGATGGAACAGACCCTGACCCCGCGCGAGCACAGCCTGCTGGCCACCGCGCCGACGGTGCTGGCCGCCCGTTTCGAACGCGTGCACGGCCAGCCCGGCTGGCGCGCGTCCTTCCGCACTGACATGCGCAGCCTGCTGTTGGCCGAGCTTGAACTGCGCTTCCACCCGATCCACGGGCTGCTTGCAGCCCTGCGCTCCCACTGACCGGAACACCATGTCCAGAACTGCATTCCATGTCGTTGTTTTCCTTGTCGGCCTGCTGGCCGTGTGCTGGATCGGCATCGGCTACGTGGCGGTGCACCCGCTGGGCGCGGCGGTGGCGGCGATCATCGCGGCCTGCTACATCGCCGGCGGCGTGGAGCTGTACCGCTATCGCCAGGCCAGCAACGGGCTGCGCACCGCACTGAACGACCTGGGTGCGGCGAAGGACGCCCTGGCGCCGTGGCTGGAGCGCGTGCCGGTGGGCCTGCGCAACGCTGTGCGCCTGCGCGTGGAAGGCGAGCGCATCGCCCTGCCCGGCCCGGTGCTGACCCCGTACCTGGTCGGCCTGCTGGTGCTGTTGGGCATGCTCGGCACCCTGCTGGGCATGATGGATACGCTGCGCGGCACCGGCCTTGCGCTGCAGAGCGCCACCGACATGGCCGCCATCCGCGGCTCGCTGGCCTCGCCGGTGCAGGGCCTGGCCGTGGCCTTCGGCACCTCGATTGCCGGTGTGGCCAGCTCGGCGATGCTCGGCCTGCTGTCCGCGCTGCTGCGCCGCGACCGCCTGCAGGTCGTGCAGCAGCTGGACCGCGCCATCGTCGGCGAGCTGCACCCGTATTCGCAGGCCTGGCAGCGCGCCGAGTCGCTGCGCCTGCTGCAGGCGCAGTCGGCCGCCCTGCCCGCACTGGTGGACCGCCTGCAGGCGATGACCAGCGCCTTTGAACAACACAGCACGGCCGCCAACGAGCGCCTGCTGACCGGCCAGTCCGACTTCCTCACCCACAGCCAGGCACTGCAGGAACGACTGGCGGTTTCGCTGCAGCAGTCGCTGCGCGAAGGCGCCGAGGCCAGTGCCGCCGCCATTGCCGGCGCGCTGCAGCCGATGGCTGAAACCACGCTGGCAGGACTGGCCAACCATGGCCAGGCGCTGCATGCGCGCGTCGAAAGCGCTGTGCAGCAGCAGCTGGCCGGCCTCAGCGAAGGCTTCGAGCGCAGCCGCGTGGCTACCGAAGCGAGCTGGGCCCGGATCGTGGCCGAGCAGACCCAGGCCCAGCAGGCACTGGTGGCCGATCTGCGCCAGCACCTGCAGGCCTTCAGCGAGGGCCAGGGCGCGCAGGCCGAGACCGTGCTCGCACGCATCGGCGAGCGCCTGCAGGCCGACGCCGCCGGCAACACCGAAGCGTGGCGTGCTGCCGCGGAACAGCAGCGGGCAGTGAACGCCGCGCTGGTGGAGCGCCAGCAGCAGGCACTGCAGGCGGTCGGCGCACAGCTGGACACGCAGGCGCAAGCCCTGCTGCAGGCATTGGACGAGCGCCATGCCGCGGGCCAGTCGCTGCTGCAGGATCACGAGGCGCAGCGTTCGCAGGACTGGCAGGCCGCACAGGCCGCCGCCGCCAACGCACATGCCGAGCTGCAGGCGGGCCTGGACGCACGCGAACAGCAGCGCCAGGCGCGCTGGGATGCGGTGGCCACCGAGCTGCAGCAGGCACATGCCAGCCTGCAGACCCAGCTGCAGGCTGGCGACGCGCAGCGCCTGCAGCAGTGGAGCACGGCACTCGATGCCATCGCGCAGGGCCTGGCCGAGCGCCAGCAGCAGGTCTGCGAGACCCTGGCCAGCACCGCGCAGCAGATCGGCGAGAACGGCCGCGCGCAGGCCAGCGCTACCCTGGCCGAAGTCTCCACCCTGCTGCAGACCGCCGCCGACGCCCCCAAGGCTGCGGCCGAGGTCATCAACGAACTGCGCAGCACCCTGTCCGAGAGCCTGGTGCGCGACAACAAGATGCTGGAAGAACGCGGCCACCTGCTGGCTACCGTGCAGACGCTGCTGGAGGCGATCAACCACGCCTCGCACGAACAGCGCAGCGCCGTGGACGCACTGGTGGGCGGATCGGCCGAGCTGCTGGAACGGGTCGGCAGCCGCTTCACCGACCACATCGCCGCCGAGACCGGCAAGCTCGACGGCATCGCCGAGCACCTCAGCGGCAGCGCGGCGGAGGTCGGCCAACTGGCCGGCACCTTCGGCGCCGCCGTCGAGCAGTTCGGCGCGGCCTCCACCGAGCTGTCCGGGCGCCTGGAACAGATCGGCGGCGCGCTGGACGCTTCGCTGGCGCGCAGCGATGAGCAGCTGGCCTACTACGTGGCGCAGGCGCGCGAGGTGGTCGACCTCAGCCTGTTGTCGCAGAAGCAGGTGATGGAGGAACTGCAGCAGCTGGCCACGCGCCGTGGCAAGGCCGGCAGCGCATGAGCGACGAACTGGAGGTCGACGGCGGCTCACACGCCCCGATCTGGGCCGCATTCGGCGACCTGATGTCGGTGCTGCTGGGCGCCTTCGTGCTGATCCTGGTCGGCGTGGTGGCGGTGCAGCTGGAACTTTCGCAGCGGCTGGACCAGGAAGTGAAGCAGCGCCAGGCCGAAGCCAAGCGACTGCAGACCCTGGAGCAGGCGCTGGCCGGCCCCCTGGCTGCTGGCCGCGTGACCCTGGTCGATGGCCGGATCGGCATCAGCGGCAGCGTGCTGTTCGCGCTCAACTCGGACCAGCTGCAGCCGGAAGGCCAGGAGCTGCTGCGCAGTTTGGCCGCACCGCTGGCGGCGTACCTGGGCTCGCGTGAAGAGATCCTGATGGTCAGCGGCTTCACCGATGACGCGCCGATCCGCGATGGCAACCGCCGCTTCGCCGACAACTGGGAGCTGTCCGCACAGCGTTCGCTGACGGTGACCCGCACGCTGATTGCCGATGGTGTTCCGGCCGATGCGGTGTTTGCCGCCGCGTTCGGCAGCGAGCAGCCGGTCAGTTCCAACGCCGACGAAGCCGGCCGTGCGCGCAACCGCCGCGTGGAGATCGCACCGATTCCCAAGCCGAAGGCCGCTGATGGCAAGTAAGCCGCAGCCGCCACGGGACGGCCTGCGCGCACTGGTGCGCGACCTGGATGCGGGCTCGCGCAGCCTGCCGCATTACCCGCAGCTGCCGATGCTGGACCAGGTGCGCCGCGAGTGGAGCGCGCTGCGCAGTGAAGTGCAGGTGCGCCGCTCGTTGCGCGCCGAGGCCCCGGCCGATGGCGGCCCGTTGAATTCCGCGGTGCTGGTGCAGCGCATGCTGGACACGATGCAGGCCACCAGCCCCGGCTACCTGCGGCACTTCATCGATTACATCGACACGCTGTCCTGGTTGCAGGCGTTGCAGGATGGTGCAGCCAGCGCCGCGGACACCGGCAAGCCCAAGCGCACGCGCAAGCCCCGTACTGCGGGCTGAGCTCGTTGCCTCGGTAGTGCCGGCCGCTGGCCGGCAGCCGTGCATCACCACGCATCGCCATGCGTTTGCCGGCCAGCGGCCGGCACTACCGCCGCAATGCGCTGTACCGCAGATGACAATGTCACCAGACAGTCATCTATGTAGCGCACCATTTTCACGTTGACCACGCGGCGCCTGCAGCGCCAGCGGTCGCATCCGTTGTCTCCCCTCCCGAACTCCATGAGCTCCGCACACATGCGGTGGCTCGTGCCTGCCTGAGTGTCTGTAACATGACGAAGACTATGTTGGCCGCCGCGCTGTCCATCGCGCTTGCTCCCGCGGCCTGGGCGCAGGACGCTGCCCCGACCTCCAGCACCGCCTCCGCAACCGACCTCGACGCCGTCTCGGTGATCGGCAGCGGTGAAGCGCGCCAGGTGCAGCGCATCACCCGCGAGAACCTCGACATCCTGCCGCCGGGCACCAGCCTGCAGAAGACACTCAACCTGCTGCCGGGCGTCAACGCGCAGTCGGCCGATGCGCTGGGCACCAACGAACAGTCGATGACCCTGAGCCTGCGCGGCTTCAATTCCACCCGCCTGGGCTACACCCTGGATGGCGTGCCGCTCGGCGATGGCGCCTACAACAACTACAACGGTCTGACCATCAACCGTGCGCTGATCAGCGAGAACATGGCCGGCGCCGAACTGGCCGTGGGCATCGGCAGCCTCGGCACACCGTCCACCAGCAACCTGGGCGGCACCATCTCCTACACCTCCGACCGCCCGGCCAAGGAGCTGGGTGGCCGCGTCGTTCAGACCTTCGGCAGCGATGCCAACCGCCGCACTTTCGTGCGCGTGGACAGCGGCGAGTACAACGGCTTCTCCGGCTACGTGTCGGGCATGAACGCCGTGTCGGACCTGTGGAACGACCAGACCGCCTACAACGAATCGACCACGAAGCAGTTCAATGCCAAGGGCATGTGGAACTTCGACGGCGGCCAGATCACCGGCTTCGTCAACACCTCGCGCACCAGCCAGGCCGACTATTTCTACCTGTCCAAGGACGAAATGGCGCGCGGCCTGGGCTGGGACTGGGGCGGCTACGCGCCGGACTGGAACAAGGCCGTGGCCAAGGCCTACTGCAACACCGCCAGCTTCAATGCCAGCAAGTGCGACAGCAGCGGCCCGGACAAGGACGCCGACGGCGCCTTCACCGCCGGCCAGATCCTGCGCGATGACAACCTGTACTACCTGACCGGCGACTTCTTCATCGCCGATGGCTTCAGCCTGCGCGCCGTGGCCTACCACCACGACGACCGCGGCGAAGGCCACAACTGGAACAGCGGCGCGTACTCGCACAAGGGCACCGCGCAGGAAATCCCGATCATCTTCCGCAACACCATCTACACCATCGACCGCGACGGCGGCACGCTCTCGTTCGATTGGGACCTGGGCGCGCACCGCATCGAAGGCGGCGTCTGGTACGAGCGCAACACCAGCAGCGCCGAACGCTACCAGACCGCGGTGGACGGCCCGCGTGACATGAGCGGCATGAACACCAGCCAGGCCGACACCGGCGTGTTCGCCCAGCGCACCCGCTGGAAGACCCACCAGTTCTACCTGAAGGACACCTGGCGCCTGCTCGACGATCGCCTGACCCTGGAGTTCGGCGCCAAGAGCCCGCACGCCACTTCTGATGCGGAGGCCCTGCCGGGCGATGCGAAGACGCCGATCTCGGCCAGCTCCAACAACCAGTTCGCGACCGGCACGCTGAAGGCCAGCAAGAACTTCCTGCCCAGCGTCGGCGCCAACTTCCGCATCACCGACCACCACGAAGTGTTCGCCAGCTACGCCGAGAACATCGCCATGTTCCAGGGCGGCTTCAAGCTGGGCCCGCAGGCCGTGAGCCAGGCCACCTGGAATGCACAGGGCAACCTGAAGCCGGAAGAATCGCGTTCGATCGAAGCCGGCTACCGCTTCGTCACCGATACCCTGCAGACCTCGCTTGCGGCCTACAGCGTGCGCTTCGACAACCGCCTGCTGCAGTACAACCCCTGCGACTCGCGCCAGCCGGTGGGCCCGGCCTGCGGCAACCGCTTCTACAACGTCGGCGGTGTCGACAGCCGTGGCGCGGAACTGACCGTGCTGTGGACCCCGAACGAGCACTTCAGCTGGTACACCTCGGCCTCGCTGAACCGTTCGACCTACGCCTCCAACTACGTCCAGGCCGGCGTCGAGCAGCCGATCAAGGGCAAGATCCAGACCGATACGCCCAAGCAGCTGCTGGCTACCGAGATCACCTGGCGTGACAACGGCTGGTTCGCCAGCCTGCGCGGCAAGTACACCGGCGAGCGTTTCTACACCTACACCAACGACCAGGGCTTCGGCGGCTTCACCGTCTTCGACATGGCCGGCGGCTACGACTTCGGCCAGGTCGGCTTCGCCAAGAGCGTGCGCCTGTCGGTGAACGTGACCAACCTGACCGACAAGCGCTACGCCAGCAACCTGGATTCGAGCGTGTTCGCCGCCAGCGATCCGACCGGCAAGCTGTACGTGTTCCATGCGTCGGCGCCGCGCCAGGTGTTCGGCACCATCGACGTGCGCTTCTAAGCCAAGCGCCCCGAACGATCCCGAGGAATCCACCGATGTTTGCTACCGCCCTGTTGCTGGCCACCCTCTCCGCCAGTGGATACACCGCCCCGCATGAAGCCAGTGGCGTGCCGCCGCGCACGCTTCAGCTGGGCGGCCGTACCTACGTGGACAAGGGGCTGGTCGCGGCCGGGCGGTTGCCGGCGGGCACGGTGGATTTCCTCGGCGATACGCTGGGCTCGTTCTCCTCACTGGCGGTGCAGCCAGGCACCTGGAAGCGCACCGCCAGCGGCTACGAGGGCGTGCTGTGGACCCTGCCCGACCGCGGCCGCAATGATCCCGAGGCTGGCCTGTTCTATGACTATGCCGGCCGCGTCGAGCGCATGCGCCTGCGCATCGACCTGCGTGCCGGCGGGCCCGGCACGGTCACCCTCGTGCCGGACAAGGGCGTGGTGCTGAAGGACTTCAACGGACAACCCTTCACCGGTGCGGCCCCGGGTCAGCACACCATCACCCAGCGCGAGGTGGTGCTGCCCTCCCCGGCCGATGGCGTGGGCGCGGGCAAGGTCTCGCTGGACGCCGAATCGTTGCAGTTTACTGCCGATGGCCATTTCTACGTGGGCGATGAGTACACCGCCAACGTCTATTACTTCGATGCCCAAGGGCAGCTGCAGGGCGTGATCGTGCCGCCCGTGGCGATCCAGCCGCGCAGCGATGGCAAGCCTGCGTTCGGCTCGCTGGCACCGCCGCAGAGCGGCCGCCGCAACAACCAGGGCGTGGAAGGCATGGGCCTGTCGCCGGACGGCAGCCGCCTGTTCGTGGCCCTGCAGAGCGCCACCCTGCAGGACAGTGCAAAGGGAAATGCGGCCGGGCGGGTCAACACCCGCGTGCTGGTCTATGACGTGACGACCTCGCCGACGCCGCGCCAGCCGATGGGCCATTACGTGATGGCCCTGCCCGCCTACGCGCACGACGGCGAGGGCAAGCTGGACCGCACGGCCGCGCAGAGCGAACTGCGTGCTTTGGATGCCCATCGCTTCCTGCTGCTGGCCCGCGATGGCAACGGCCTCGGCAAGGACGGCGATGACCCGATCGTCTACAAGTCCGTGCTGCTGGTGGACGTGGCCGAGGCAAGCAATCTGGCCGGCACCGCGTATGAGACCGGCACGGCGTCGGTACTGGCCGACCCTGCCAGCACGGTGCTGAAGGAAGGCATCACCCCCGCACGCAGCGATGAACTGCTGAACCTGCTGGATCGCCCCCAACTGGCACGCGTCGGCCTGGACCTGGAGACCGCGCGCGGCCCGCATGCCGGACTGATGTCGGAAAAGTGGGAGGCGATGGACATCCTGCCCGCGCTCGACCCGCAGCACCCGAAGGACGTGCTGCTGCTGATCGGCAACGACAACGACTTCATCGCCCGCCACTGCCGCATGCAGGGCGAAACCTGTGACAGCGCCTACGACAACGACAACCGCGTGCTGGTGTACCGCCTGTCCCTGCCGTGACCCAACGCCGGGCATGGCCCGGCGCTACCGGAAATCGACACCTGCCGTGGACTGCCGCCGGGCACGGCCCGGCGCTACCGGATCAATTCGCAATCTTCTGTAGAGACGAGCCCATGCTCGGCTGCGACGGTGGCACGAAAAGGCAGCCGAGCGTAGGCTCGGCTCTACAGGGCGTCAGCCGCGGAGGGTGGCGCCGCCGTCGACGTAGAGGTCACTCATCGCTACATGGCCAGCCTGGTCGGAGAGCAGGAACATCACCGAGTGGGCGATGTCTTCCGGGGTGGCCAGCTTGCGCAGCGGGATGCCAGCCTTGTAGGTGTCCAGGTTGCCAGCAATCACCCGTTCAGCGCCCTGCGCGTTGTCCCACATGCCGGTCTGCATCGGGGTCAGGGTGGAACCCGGGGCGACGATGTTGCAGCGGATGCCCAGCGGCGCCAGCTCCAGCCCCAGGCAGCGGGTGAACATGGTGGCTGCCGCCTTCGATGCTGCATAGGCGGCCATGCCATGGCGAGGCACGCCGGCCGCATTGGAACTGACGGTGACGATCGCCCCCTGGCGCCGCGGTGACATCACCCGCGCCAGCGCACGGCCGACATGGAACACGCCATCGGCATTGACCGCGAACACGCGTCGCCAGTTCTCATCGCCGGTGCCGACCACCTCACCCACGTGCAGCACGCCGGCCACGCTGGCGGCCAGCGCAATCGGGCCAACCGTCGCCTCGACATCCGCCACCACCGCATCCACCGCCGCGCTGTCGGTCACGTCCAGCGCACGTGCGTGAACCCGTGGGTCGTCAAGCACAGGACACTCACGATCCGTCGCCACCACAGTACATCCCGCATCGGCCAGCAGCCTTACCAGCGCTGCACCGATGCCACCGGCGGCGCCGGTCACCAGCGCCACGCGCCCTTCAAACCCGGTCAACTGCATGCTGCGATCTCCTGTTCTTCATCCCACTGCCGCAGCCGTGTCGACAACCACGGCGCCAGCTGTGCCACCGCATCGCGGCCGGTCAGTTCGGCGTGCAGGAATGGCAGTTCCAGCGCCTGCACCTTGCGCGCATGTGCCATCCACAGCGCCGACTGCAGCTGCGGCCGCGCCTGGTGGTCACGGCCCGCACGAACATGCACCAGCGTTCCGTCATACGGGCGATGGTGGTGCTCGCGGATCAGACGGTTGGTACCGGTGACGGCACGCACCACCCCGTCCAGGACCACGTCCGGCAGGCTGCCCAGTGCGCTGCCACCGCGGCGCAGGAAGGCGAGGATGCGCTCGCGGCTGTCCAGCTCCGGGTGGGCATCGGGATCGTGGCCGGCGATGGCCAGCAGCGCGCGCAGCGCCGCGATGGCATCCGGTTCCGGCTCGGCCCGCCAGCATTCACTGGGATAGGCATCCAGCAGCACCAGCTCACCCACTTCGCGACCGATCTCGTGCAGGCGCACCGCCATGGCCTGGGCCAGGATGCCACCCACCGACCAGCCCAGCAGATGCACCGGCCCCTGCGGTTGCAGTTCGGCGATGCGGCGCACGTAGTCGTTGGCCATCACCTCGATGCTGAACGGCATCGCCTGCTGCGGGTCCAGCGCCGGCGACTGCAGGCCGTAGACCGTGCGCGCAGGCTGCAGCGCACGTGCCAGCGTGCGGTAGTTCCAGGCAATGCCACCGGCCGGGTGCACCACGAACAGCGGCGGCGCGGCGCTTTCCGCCGTGGCCAGTGCAATCACCGGGCCCAGCGCGTGGTCGGCCAGCGCCGGAGGCTCGGCAATGCGTGCGGCCAGCGCGGCGACGGTCGGCTGCGCAAACAGTGCACCCAGACCAAGATCGCAGCGCCAGCGTTGTTCGATGGCCAGCAGCAGGTGCACGGCCGACAGCGAATCGCCCCCCAGGCTGAAGAAGTCCGCGTCCACGGCCACCGGCAGCTCGCGGCCCAGCGCGCGTGCAAACAGCTCTGCCAGTTCCTGCTCCAGCGGCGTACGCGGCGCCAGCCCGGCGACCTCCTGTTGTGGCGGCTTCGGCAACGCCGTGCGGTCCAGCTTGCCGTTGGCCGTTACCGGCCAGTGGTCCACGCCGACGAAGGCCGAGGGCAGCATGTAATCCGGTACGCGCGTGGCCAGATGGCTGCGCAGCACCGCGGCATCCGCGCACGACGATGGGACGTAGGCCACCAGCCGCGCATCGCCCGGCGCGTCGTGGCGCAGCAGCACTTCCACCCGGTCCATGCCAGGCAGTTCGCGCAGCGCGGCCTCGATCTCGCCCAGCTCGATACGCAGGCCGCGCAGCTTGACCTGGTGGTCGCTGCGGCCGAGGTAGTCCACCGCGCCATCGGCACGCCAGCGCGCGACATCGCCGGTGCGGTAGATGCGCTCCCCGGGCAGGAAGGGATCGGCCAGGAAGCGCTCGGCAGTCAGGTCATCGCGACCCAGGTAGCCACGCGCCAGCTGCACGCCGCCCAGGTACAGGTCACCCGGCACGCCGACCGGCAGCGGTTGCATGCGCGCATCCAGCACATACAGGCGGGTATTCCACACCGGGAAGCCGATCGGCACCGGCCGCGAGCGATCCTCGGCGGACGCCGGCCACCAGCTCACATCGACCGCGGCCTCGGTCGGGCCGTACAGGTTGTGCAGTTCCGCCTGCACCCGGCCGTGGAAGCGATCACGCAGCGCGGCGTCCAGCGCCTCGCCACTGGTGAACACCCGCCGCAGCTGCAGGCCCTGCGATGCCGGCGCGGCAAGGAACGCGTCGAGCATCGACGGCACGAAATGAGCGGTGCTGATGTCGTGGCTGCGGATCAGCCGCGCCAGCTCGGTCGGGTCGCGATGCGCCTCCGGCCCGGCCAGCACCAGGGTCGCGCCACACAGCAGCGGCAGGAAGAACTCCCAGACCGACACGTCGAACGTGGCCGGGGTCTTCTGCAGCACGCGGTCATCGGCGGTGAAGCCGTAGTGCTCGCGCATCCACAGCAGGCGATTGACGATGGCACGGTGCTCGATGACCACGCCCTTGGGCTCACCGGTCGAGCCGGAGGTGTAGATGACATAGGCCGCATCGTCCGGCGATGGCGGGACCCACGGCGCGGCAAAACTCAGTGCGGTCCACTGCGTGGGCGCCAGCACCGGCACCTCGCCCAGCCGTGCCTGTACGCTGGCCTCGGCCAGCACGCAGGCCGGTCGCGCCGAGGCGAGGATGCGCGCCAGGCGTTCATCGGGGTGGGCTAGATCCAGCGGCAGGTAAGCGGCGCCGGCACGCAGCACGGCCACCAGCGCGACCACCAGCTCCAGAGAGCGCGGCAACGCTACCGCGACCACGCTGCCCGGGCCGACGCCCAGCGCGCGCAACTGGGCCGCCAGCGCGAAGCTGCGCGCTTCCAGCGTCCCGTGGTCGAGTGCGGTGTCAGCGAAGACCAGCGCCGTCGCCTGCGGATCACGATCCATGCCCTGCTGCAGCAGCTCCACCAGGGTGGTTTCGGGCAGCGCATGGGCAGTGGCATTGAAACCGTGCACCGTGCGCTGCGCCTCCTCGGGCGTTGCCAAGGGCACGTCGGCGATGGCGGGCGCCTGCAACGCGGCCGCCACGAAATGCAGCAGCCGGGTGGCGTGCGCCTGCACGTCGTCGCGGCTGTACAACGCGGGATTGGCCTCGATCTCCAGATCCAGCAGGGTCTGACCGTCGCCGCGGAAGCCCAGGGTCAGGTCATCCACCGGGCCGGTGCACAGCACCTCCAGCGTGGCCGCAACGCCGGGCAGCGCCAGCGGCCTGTAGAACGGCTGCACGTTCACCAGCGGGCCGTGCAGGCGCTGCAGCGCACCGACCAGGCCGAGGTCACGACGCAGCTGTTCGCCCCGGTAGCGCCCCTGCTTGCGCCCCTGGCTCAACTGCCGGCCGATGCCGCGCACAACGTCTTCGACGCTGCCCTCGCCCGCTGCGACCCGCAGCGGCAGCACGTTCATCACCATGGCCGGCACCCGTGCCGAGGCATTGCCCAGGCGCCCCATGTAGGGCACGCCCAGCACGACTTCCTCGGTCGCGCTCATCCGCCGCAGGTACTCGGCCGACAGCGCGGCCAGCACGTCCGGCCACGGCTGCAGCCAGCGCACCGCGGTCTGAAGCAGCAGGTCACGGAAGGATGCATCGAGCGGCTGCACGAAACGCAGCGCATCGTCGCTGGCCGCTACTGTCCCGGCCAGCCCCGCACCGGCAGGCGCGCCCTGCAGTTGTTCGCGCCACCACTGGCCCGCCAGGCCGCGACGGGGGTCTTCACGATAGGCGGCGTCATCGGCCAGCACCCCAACCAGCGGCGGCAATGGCTCGCCCTCGCGCCGCGCATACAGCGCACACACGCGATCACTGAACAACGCCATGCCATAGCCATCGGCGGCCAAGTGGTGCACGCGCAGGTACCAGACCCAGCGCCGCCCGCCCAGATCGAACAGCACCTGCTGGCTGATGCGGTCTCGGCTGGGATCCACCGGCGCCAGGCGATCGGCCTGCATCGCGGCACGCGCCACCGCAGCGGGGTCCGCTTCGGAAGACACATCGCGCACTGACAACAACGGTACATGGGCGGCGTCGTGCCACTGCAGCGGCTGACCGTCCTCACCCTCGGCAAAACGCAGCGCGAACGCCTGCGCTTCAGCAGCAGCCTGGTTGGCGGCCGCCACGAACGCGTCGACGTCCAGCGCACCCTCGATCCACACGGCATGGGCCGTATTGAACGAGGGATTGTCCGGTGCCAGGCGCTGGGCAAACCACAGGCCCGACTGCGCCTCGGTCAGCGCTACCGGCATCGCCAGCCCCACGGCGTTCATGCCTGCTGCGCCGCCTGCAGCTTCTGCACCACCGCCCACCACTGGCGCAGCGTGCTGTGTTCGGCCAGCTGCGAGAACTCCAGCGGCAGCCCGGTGTTGCCCCAGGCCAGGACCAGGCCGAGCATGCGCATCGAGTCCAGGTCGAGGTCCATCAGATTGTCGTCGTCGCCGATATCGGCCGGCTCGCAGTCGAGCACGCGGGCCACATCGGCGCGCATGCGCTCAAGGTCGAGCACATCATTGGTCGCGGTCATCAGAGCACCTCCAGCAGCTGCGCAGTGGTCATCGGTACGCCGCTGGTGCGGGCGATCCAGTGCAGCGCCTGGTCATGGTCGCCGCGCGAGAAATCGGCGACCGCATCGGCGGCGATGAAGGCCTCGATGTCACGCTGGAACGCCTCGACCACGGTGGCCGTGCAGCCGATATGCGCATACACGCCGGTCACCAGCAGCTGGTCGCGGCCGCGCACGCGCATCAGGGTTTCCAGGTTGCTGCGCTGGAAGGCGCTGTAACGATGCTTGACCAGCACGTGCTCACCCGCCTGCGGGGCAAGTGGATCGATGATCGGTTCGTGCTCCTCGCCGCGGCGCATGCCCGGGCCCCACAGGTCGGCCTGCAGGCCGCGGTCGCGCCGGTCCTGGTCACCATGCTGGGCGGTGTAGAACACCGGAATGCCGTGTGCACGGCAATGCGCCAGCAGGCGCGCGATGTTGGCCACCGCCGGCTGCAGCGGTTCGGCACCGGCGTCGAACGCCGCCAGGAAATAGCGCTGCATGTCATGCACCAGCAAGGCGATGCGATCACGCTGCGGGCGCCACGGGCCGCGCGGCGCCGGCAGTTCGGCGGCAGTCGGCAAGGGGTATGGGGTAATGCGGGGCAGCGCCATCAGCGCGTTCCTCCTGTCTGTTGCAGATGACGCGCACGCAGCTGCGCGCGCAGTTCACGGCGGCTGATCTTGCCGACCGCCGTGGTGTCGAAACTGTCCACGAACACCACTTGGTCGGGCACCTTGAACGCGGCCAGGCCGCGGCCGCGCATCCAGGCCTTCAGCGCGGGGCCCTTGATCGGCTCGCCCTGCTGGATCACGAAGGCACAGCTGCGCTCGCCCAGGTAGTCATCGGGAATGGACACCACCGCCGCGTCGAACACGGCGGGATGGGCCAGAAGATGGTCCTCGATCTCCTCGGCGGAGATCTTCTCGCCGGCACGGTTGATGTGGTCGCCCGCGCGACCCTGCACCACCAGGTACCCATCCGGCAGCTGCTGCACGCGGTCGCCGGTGCGATAGAAGCCGTCGTCGGTGAAGGCGCGCGCGTTGGCCACTTCATCGTTGTGGTACGCGCCGATGGTGTACGGGCCACGGGTCAGCAGATGTCCCACCTCGCCCTCGGCTACGGGTTGGTCGTGGTCATCGACCACGCGCACCTCGTCATCCGGGCTGATCGGTCGCCCCTGGCAGGCCACGACCAGGTCTTCGGGGTCATCCAGCCGCGTGTAGTTGACCAGGCCTTCGGCCATGCCGAACACCTGCTGCAGGGTGCAGCGCAGGCCATCGATCACCCGCCGCGCCGCTTCCGGCACCAGCTTGGCACCGCCCACCTGCAGCACCTGCAGGCTGGACAGATCGTGCTTGCTGGTTGCTGCGGCCTGCGCCCACAGCAGGGCCAGCGGCGGCACCAGGCCGCAGCAGGTCACCCGTTCGCGGGCGATCAGCGGGAACGCGGCATCCGGGCCGGGGCCGGGGCTGAGCACCACGCGGGCACCGGCATACAGTGCGCCAAAGAAGCCCGGCGAGCTCATCGGGAAGTTGTGCGCCGCCGGCAGCGCGACCAGGTAGACGCTGTCGCGGTCGATGCCGCAGATCGCGTTGCTGGCGCGGAACGAATAGATGTAGTCGTCGTGGGTGCGCGGGATCAGCTTGGACAGCCCGGTGCTGCCACCGGAAATCTGCAGGAAGGCCACCGACTGCGGGTCGGGGTCCGGCGGCAATGCGCTGCTGTCACCCTGCAGGGCATCCAGCGCGATGAACCCGTCCGCCTCGCCATCGATGACCACATGCGCGATGCCCGGCACGTCCGCCTGCAACGCACGCGCCAGTCCGCGGTGGTCGAAGTTTTCATGCACATCGGTGGTGATGTAGGCACTGGCTTCGGCCTTGCGCGCGAAGTGCACCAGTTCGGTGAGGCGATGCGCCGGCAGCACGTACACCGGCACCAGGCCGGCACGGAACAGGCCGCACACGGTGGTGATGAAGCCGGCGGTGTTGCCCAGCTGCACCAGCACCCGGTCACCCGGCTGCAGGCCCAGGCCCAGCAGGCCGGCACCGATGCGGCCGGCCTCGTGCCACAGCTGTGCATAGCTCAGGCGCACGTCACCGGCCACCACCGCGATCTCGTCGGCATACTGCTCTGCCCGCTCGCGGAGGAAGGCCGGGAAGGTCTCGCCGCGCCAGTGGCCGGCGGCGCGATAGCGCGCGACCCGATCCTCGGGCCAGACTTGCTGCAGCGGCAGCCGCGGGGAGACAGCGTTGTTCATGGCATGGGCTCGATCAGGGGCGCCGGGTCATGCACACCCAGGGCGTTCAACAAGGCAGTGAATTTCGCGCCGGTCTCGGCCGCTTCGGCCTCCGGCTGCGAGTCGGCAACGATGCCGGCACCGGCGAACAGCCGCAGCTGCGTGCCCTGCAGGCGTGCGCAGCGGATCGCCACGTACCAGTCGCCGTCGCCCTGTGCGTCCAGCCAGCCGACCGCACCGGCGTAGAAGCCGCGCGGCACCGGTTCCAGTTCGCGGATGCGCTGCAGTGCGGCCTGGCGTGGCGTCCCGCAGACCGCAGGCGTCGGGTGCAGTTCGGCCAGCAGCGTGGCGGCGGGCGTCGCGGGATCCTTCAGCGTGGCGTGGATGCGCGTGCCGAGGTGCCACATGCTGGCCGTGGCATGCAGCACCGGCTGTGCCTGCGCTTCGACGCGGCTGCACCACGGCGCCAGGCCATCGACGATGGCCTCGACCACGTGGCGGTGTTCGTCATGGTCCTTGCGCGAGGCCAGCAGCGCCTGCGCGACGCGCTGGTCTTCGGCAGGATCACTGCTGCGACGGGCGGAGCCGGCCAACGGATGCGACAGCACCTGCGCGCCGCGCTTGCGCAGCAGCAGCTCCGGTGTTGCGCCGACCAGCCACGCTGGCGCCTGGCCCGGCTCGACCGGCAGCGGCACGGCGTAGGTCGCCACCGAGGGATCGGCGCCGAGGCGTGCGAGCAGCATGTCAGGTGCCACGGGAAGATCGGTGTGCGCCAACAGGCTGCGCGCCAGCACCACCTTGTGCAGGTTGGCATCGGGCGCACGCATCGCCTGCACGGCAGTGGCCACGGCCGCCGCATAGTCCTGCGCCGTAGGCTGCGGCTGCAGCGCGCCGGGCAGGGCCGGCGCAGCGACATGCTGCGGTCGCAGGCCGGGCAGCACGCGCTCGGGCTGGTACAGCGCATCGTCCGCACGCGGCTCGAACGGCACTGCCCCCACCAGCAGGCCCGGGCCGCCGCGCTGCTGCGCGAAGAAGGCATCCACCCGCTCGGCCAGGCTGGCCAGCGCACCGGTCGGCAGGCTGGCGCGGCAACCGCGCGCATGCAGCTGCTGGTCGGCGTGCTGCAGCAGGAACAGCGCGGCTTCGTCGGCGTGGTGGGCAGGCGGCGGCGCAGCCTCCGGCCACGCCCCCTGCATCAGCGAATCGTTCATGCGGTCTCCTTTGCGCGGTGGGCCATGGCCAGGCCGCACAGCAGCAACAGCAGCACGCCCACCAGCAGATACGGCAGGCTGGCGCCCGCGCGGTACAACAGCGTGCCCAGCATCGGGCCGGCCACCATGCCCAGCCCCTGCGCGGCGGCAACGGTACCGGCAGCCGCGCCCTGTTCGTGGGGCTGCACCGCATCGGCGGCCAACGCCTGGAACGAGGGGAAGACAAAGCCCATGCCGAACGCCGCAAACGCATACGCCGCCGGCAACTGCCAGGGCTGCTGCACGGCGGCGACCGAGGCGAAGCCGAGCCCGGCGATCAGCGCACCGATCATGATCCAGCGGCGCGGATGCACCTCCAGCTTCATCACCAGCACCTGCGCCAGGATCAGGCCCACGCCTACCGCTGTGAGGGCGATGCCGGCCATGCGTGCGCCGGCCGCGGCATCGAGTGCGAAGCGATCAATGGCGAAGAAGCCCACGGTGACCTGGGCGATGGTCACCGAGACCATGCCGAGGAAGGCCGCCAGCTGCGGCAGGCGCAGGCGCAGGCGCAGGCGGGCATCGAACCGCGACATCGGTGCGCGGGCACGCGCCTGTGCAGCGGCCACCGGCGGCGTAGCCGGCAGGCGCCAGGCGATCAATGCCAGCGACAGCAGCGGCAGCAGCGCCGCCACGTACAGCGCCATCGGAAGATTGCGATACGCCAGCCACCCAGCAGCGGCCGGCCCCAGCACCATGCCCAGCGCATTGGCGCTGCCCAGCCGCGCCATGAACTGCGCACGCTGGCCGGCGGGGGCCTGGTCGGCGATGAGGGCGGCGGCGGTGGGCGGCACGGCCGCATAGAACAGGCCGATCAAGCCGCGTGCGCCCACCAGCACCAGCACCGACACCAGCACCGGCGGCACCACCTGCAGGGCAACATCGATGAACACCGCCAGGGCGACGTAAATCACGGTGTAGGCGGCCATGGCCAGAATCAGCACGCGCTTGCGGCCGATACGGTCACTCAGCCGGCCCCAGGGGCGCGCGGCCAGCATCCACAGCACGCCGGCGGCGGTGACGGAGAGACCGGCGTGCCATTCGGACAGGCCGAGCAGGCGCACCACCGGCCCGATCACCGCCACGAACGACATCATCGCCATCGTGCCGATCAGGGCGGCAAGGACCAGGGCCGGCAGACCGGCGACGACGGGACGTGCATGCATGGAACACCAGCCGTTTCAAAGAAGGTGCCGACCCCGGCAGGGGTGAAGGCATCATCAAATGATAACGGCTCGTATTTGCATTTGATACCCATTCGCTCGAACGGCTGGGTAACGCAGCGTCTCAACGAGGGCTGCGCAGCTCCAGCAGGCCGCGACGGCGGAACCACCACTCCAGCGGCAGGGTCACCAGCGGCGGGATGGCCGCCAGCAGCGCCAGCGCACTGGCCCACCACGGCCAGCGCAGGCGGATGGCGGCGAACAGGGTGACCGCGACATAGACCATGAAGGCCACGCCATGCAGCGGGCCGAACACTTTGACCAGGGCAACATTGGCGTAAGGGCCGTATTTCAGCCACATGCCGATCAGCAGGCCAGCCCAGGTCAGCGCTTCGATGAAGGCGACCACGGCGAACAGCCGCCCGGTCGGATGCATGGGGTTACGTCGGGTCACGCGCGGCTCCGGCAACAGGATCAAACGCGAATGATACGCAGATGCACGCGCGCAACGGTAGCGCCGGGCCATGCCCGGCGGACACGGAAATCAAACAACGTGTCCACCAAGGTGGACACCTACCGAAGCAATCTCCCGCAACACCTCATCCAACGACCGCCCGTTGTCCACCAGGTTGAACATCACGTGCGCCACGCCCTGCGCGTGCACGCGCTGCAGATAGGCCCGCAGCCCATCGCGGCCGACCTTCAGGCCCAGCGGCAGCGCTTCACCCGGTGCCTGCGGATCGGCCTGCAGGTCCAGCAGCATCGACTGCACGAACGGCTTGGCCCTGCCAGCGCCCTGCGCCTGCTGCCACAGCCCGATGCGCCCCTCCTGCGCTGCCTCTTCGCGGTGGTAGGTGGCCCAGCCTTCCGCTTCGCGGGCGATCCACTGCAGGCTCTGCCGCGCCGTGCGGACCACCAGCATCGGAATGCACGCCTGCGCTGGCGGCAGCACGTCGAACCCACCGGTGGCGTCGCGCAGCCGCGCCCGCTCGGCCTCGTCCGGCGACAACGCCGCACGCAGCAGCGACCATCGCTCGCGGAACGTGGCCGCCCTGCCCTCCAGATCTTCACCGAACGCCGCGAATTCTTCCGGGCGATCGCCCGAGCCGAGGCCCAGCACGAAACGTCCGCCACTGATCCGGTCCAGGCTCAACGCGGATTTCGCCACGTGCAGCGGATGCCGCAGCGGCAGCACAATGGCGGCGGTGCCCACTGCAATACGCGTGGTGGCGCCGGCCAGCAGCGCAAGCCAGAGAAAAGGATCATCCAGCGCACTCGCCGTGGCATCGGGCCCCTGCGGCACCATCAGCGGCACATCGCGGGTCCACAGTGCAGCGAAACCAAGATCGTCGGCCAGGCGCGCGATGCGTTGCGCTTCGGCAACGTCGGCAAGGCCGTGTGCAGCGACCGGCGTCATCAGGCCCAGGCTCAGGCCGTGTTGCGGGAACACCCGTGCATGGGCCGCATTGAAGTGGTTCATGCGCCGAGCTTATCGTGTGCGGTGCGCCCGCACGTCATCATGGAAGGAACACTGCATGCATCCCATCCGCCCCGCCCGCCCCGACGACCTGGCCGCGATCAGCGCGATCTGCATGGCCGCCTTCACCGAAGCCGTGGCGCCGTCGCTCAGCGCACAGGGCGTGGCAACGTTCACCCAGGTGGCCGCCGCCGATGCCTTCGCCGAGCGGCTGCAGGGTGACAATCACATCCTGGTCGCCGAGCAGGACGGCGACATCGTCGGCGTGATCGAGCTGAAGGAAGGCCGCCACCTGGCGATGCTGTTCGTCGATCCCGCCTGCCAGGGCCAGGGCATCGGCCATGCCCTGCTGCAGGCGGTGCTGCCGCAGCTGCGCGCACCGGCGATGAGCGTGCGCGCTTCGTTGAATGCGGTACCAACCTACCAGCGCTACGGCTTCGTCATCGATGGCGAGGTCGGCGAATTCAACGGCCTGGTCTACCAGCCGCTGAGCCTCGCCGCCTCCTGATACGTCACCGCGCGGGCGGTCAGACGAACATGCCGCCGGAGGCTTCCACGCGCTGGGCATTGACCCAGCCGGTGGACGGCGACAGCAGTGCCACCACCACCGGACCGATATCGTCGGGCAGGCCCGGGCGACCCAGCGCGGTGATCGACGAGACCATCGCATTCATCTGCGCGTCGTCACGCACGCGGCCGCCGCCGAAATCGGTCTCGATCGCACCCGGTGCCAGCGTGTTGGCGGTGATTCCGCGCGCACCCAGTTCCTTGGCCAGGTAACGGGTGAACACCTCGATGCCGCCCTTCATCATCGCGTAGGCCGAGCTGCCCGGCAGCGAGAAGCGGGCCAGGCCGCTGGATACGTTGAGAATGCGGCCGCCATCGGCGATCAGCGGCAGCAGCGCCTGGGTCAGGAAGTACGGCCCCTTCAGGTGCACGGCCACTGCGTGATCGAACTGCGCCTCGGTGGTCTCGGCGATGGGCGCGTACAACGCTTCACCGGCGTTGTTGAGCAGGCCCTGCAGGCCAGTGACGCCCCACTGCTGCAGGGCATCGCGCAGCTGGGTGGCGAAGGCCGGGAATGCGGAGCTGTCGGCCACGTCCAGCGGCAGGGCCAGCGCACGGCGGCCCAGCGCCTGCACCTGCTGCACGACCTCGGCGGCGGCGTCGGCCTGCGAGCGGTAGGTGATCACGATATCGGCACCGTCGGCGGCCAGGGCCAGCGCGGCATTGCGGCCGAGGCCGCGGCTGCCACCGGTGATGAGGACGACACGGGAAGAAGTAGTCATGGCGGGCACCTGTCTGGGAGGAAGTGTGGCCAGACTATTGGGATTGCCTGCGCGCATAAATCGCGCGATCCTGATTTTACTGTTCAAGCCAGACGAACAATCCATGGACCGCCTCGACACCCTGCGCGTCTTCCTGCGCGTCACCGAACTGGGCTCGTTCACCCGCGCCGCCGACAGCCTGGGCCTGCCCAAGGCCAGCGTCTCGCAGGCCATTGCCCGGCTGGAGGCCGAACTGGGCACCCAGCTGCTGCACCGGACCACCCGCCGCGTGCACCTGACCGCCGACGGCGCGCAGCTGCAGCAACGCGCGCACGACCTGCTGGACGACATGGATGAGCTGCAGAACCTGTTCCGCCACGAGACCAGCGAGCTCAGCGGCCGCCTGCGGGTGGACATGCCCGGCGGCATGGCCCGCAACCTGGTCATTCCGCAGCTGCCCGCCTTCCTCGCCCTGCACCCGGGCATCGAGGTCGAACTGAGCGCCACCGACCGCCGCGTGGACGTGGTGCGCGAAGGCTTCGACTGCGTGCTGCGGGTCGGCACACTGGACGACAGCAGCCTCATTGCACGGCCGCTGGGGCAGATGCGCATCCTCAACGTGGCCAGCCCGGCCTACCTGGCCGCACACGGCACGCCGCGCGAGCTGGCCGACCTCGACCAGCATCTGCTGGTGCACTACGTGGGCACCCTCGGCCAGCGGTCGCCGGGCTTCGAGTACTTCGATGGCCAGCGCTACCAGACCTGGCCGATGCGCGGCGCGCTGACGGTCAACAGTGCTGATGGCTACAGCGCCGCCGCGCTGGCCGGACTGGGCATCATCCAGGTGCCGGAGATGGGCGCACGCGAAGCGCTGCGCGACGGCCGTCTGGTGGAAGTACTGCCGGACTGCCTGGCCGAGCCGATGCCGGTGAACCTGGTCTATGCGCAGCGCCGCCACCTGCCACGGCGGGTCGAGGCATTCATGACCTGGCTGGCCGGCCTGCTGGCAGCGGAAATGCGGTAGTGCCGGCCGCTGGCCGGCAGCTCCGGCGCCGCAGCCCCCGCATATAGCGTCCTGCAAGCCGGTCATAAGCAAACTGCATCAGCACGGGCGGGCGAGCTTCCTACAATGGCCGTTCACCCCCGTTCCTTCGAGATGCTGCCGATGCGCGCTGCCCTTCCCCTGTTGCTGCTGGCCACCGCGCTGAGCGCCTGTTCTCCCGCACAGGCGCCGGTGGCGAGCGCGAAGGCCGCCGAAGCCGCGCCTGCAGCGGGCATTGCCTGGCGCCAGGGCGATGTCGACGATGCGTTCAACGAAGCCGCCGAGACCGGCAAGCCGGTGCTGCTGTACTGGGGCGCGGTGTGGTGCCCGCCGTGCAACCAGCTGAAGGCCGGCCTGTTCAAGGATCCTGCCTTCATCGCGCTGACCGGCAAGTTCGTGCCGGTGTACCTGGATGGCGACGAGGAAGGCGCGCAGGCCTGGGGCGAGCGCTTCGGCGTGCGCGGCTACCCCACCCTGATCGTGCTCGACCCGCAGCGCAACGAGATCACCCGCGTGGCCGGTGGCAACGACGCCGCCGAACTCACCCGCACCCTGACCGTGGCCGCCAGCCGCCGCAGCGCCGTGGCCGAGACCCTGGCCACTGCCCTCTCAACCCCGGCCAAGCTGGGCGCCGAAGACTGGCAAGTGCTGGGCGACTATGGCTGGGAAGTCGATGCGAACCGCCTGGCCGGCCAGCGCAAGGCAGACGAGGTGCTGCGCCAGCTGGCCAAGGCCGCGCCGGACGCCGCCCTGCAGCGTCGCTTCGCCTTGCTGGCCCTGGCCACCGCGGAGAAGCCGACCACGCCGCCGACCGAAGTCCGCGAGCTGCTGCAGGCGGTGCTGGCGCAACCCACCGAAGTGCGTCGCAACCGCGAGCTGCTGGGCTATGCCGGTGCCAACCTGGTGAAGCAGGCCAGCGCGGGCCCGGCCAGCAGCAATACGCTGGGCCAGCAGCTGCTGGTTGCCCTGGACCGCGCCGACGCCGAGCGCGGCAACCGTGCCGACGATGCGTTGTCGCGCGCGTTGACCGAAGTCTCGCTGGCCCGCCAGCAGCAGCCCGAAGGTGCACTGCCTGCGGCGCTGGTGCAGCGGGTGAAGCAGCGGGTAACCGCCGCCGATGCCGCGGCCACGGACGCGCACGCGCGCCAGGCCACCATCAGCAGCGCGGTCTACGCCCTGCGCGAAGTGGGCGATGACGCCGGCGCCGAGTCGCTGCTGCTGGCCGAGCTGAAGCGCAGCGAGCAGCCGTACTACTACATGCCCGAACTGGCCGAACTGGCCGAGAAGCGCGGCGACACCGCCGGTGCGCTGGAGTGGCTGAAGCGCGCCTACGACGGCGCGCAGGGCCCGGCCACGCGCGTGCAGTGGGGCGTGCTGTATGTGGAAGGCCTGCTGCGGCTGGCCCCGGACGATGCCCCGCGCATCGAACAGGCCACCGATGCCTTGATTGCCGAGCTGCAGGCGCAGCCGTCGGGCTACCACCAGCGCACGAAGCAGCGTTTTGAGCGGCTGGCGGTGCAGTTGAAGGCCTGGGGTGGCAAGCACCAGGGCGCGGAGACGCTGGCGCGGTTGCAGCAGCGGATGCAGCAGGCGTGTGGCGAGCAGATCGACAGCGCGTGCCGCGGTTGGTTGAGCTGAGTTTTGTTTGAAAGCTCTGGCGGGTTGGTGCGATGCCGCGGCGCTTTTGTTGATACGGGCTTGCGGAGGCGGGAGGGGCTGTCCAGGACACGCCGTGAACCCATCCATGGGGGCTCGTAGGCGCCTTGCTCGTG
>NZ_JACVTV010000067.1:0-23074 GCF_016624625.1 Stenotrophomonas sp. S41
GCCCAGCCCCGGTACCCGCCGTGCCCCATTACACCGGCCCCCTGCTCACCCGCGACAGCGCCGACGCCCTGCGCCGCGCGCACGACAAGGGCGCTGCCGACTGGCAGGGCTCGCTCGACCTGGGCCGCAGCGAGGAAACGGTCGGTCTGGACGCCGAGGGCTTCAGCTTCCGCGGCCAGCACTACCCGTGGCCGGGCAAGCTGAAGGACCGCACGCTGTACTACTGGGACGGCGAGGACTTCGCCTCGATCTCGCGCTTCAGCGGCTCGCTCATCAAGCTGGTGCCCACCGAATGGGGCGCGCCCACCTTCGAGATCGACGGCATCAAGATGCTGCCGACCTCCAAGCTGTCGCCGTTCGAGGACGCACGCCGCAAGGTCGAGCTGGTCGCCCCGGCTGGCAAGTCCATCCTCGATACCTGTGGTGGCCTCGGCTACTTCGCCGCCTGCGCGCTGGAAGCCGGCGTCGGCCAGATCCGTTCGTTCGAAAAGAACGCCTACGTGATGTGGCTGCGCACGCTCAATCCGTGGTCGCCCGATCCAGACTCCGCGGCCGCCGGTGGCCGTCTGCACTTCGGCCAGGGCGATGTCTCGCAGCAGATCGAGCAGGTCGCCAGCAACAGCGTCGATGCCATCCTGCACGACCCGCCGCGCTTCGGCATTGCCGGTGAGCTGTACTCACAGGCGTTCTACGATCACCTTGCCCGCGTAATCCGCAAAGGCGGCCGCCTGTTCCACTACACCGGCGCGCCGAACAAACTGACCAGCGGCCGCGACGTGCCGCGCGAAGTGGCCAAGCGCCTGGAAAAGGCCGGCTTCAAGGCCGAGCTGGCGCTGGACGGCGTACTGGCCGTCAAGCGCTGATCCTTATCTGCTGGCCATCATTCGTAATTGACCTTGGCCAGCGTCTTCACCCACTGCGGCACGACCGGTTCCGTGCCGTAGTAGTCCTTCGGCTTCTTCTCGGCCATCGCCCAACGGTGCAGCCAGCTGGGGCCATAGCGCCCGTCATAGCCCTCGGTACCACGCGCATACGCCGGGTCACGCACGGCCTCTTCCAGCGATACAAAGCGGTAGCCACGCCGCTTGGTCGCGGCCACCAGCTCGGCGAAGGTTGCTGCATTCAGTTCGTTGGCATGCATCAGCCACACCTGCGGCAGCGCGTAGCCCAGCAGCGCCTGCGACTGCTGTTCGTAGTAGTCCAGCTTGTTCAGCATGTACGGCACATAGCCCTTGCGCAGGCGCGCCAGCGTCGCATCGCGTTCGGGTGAATCCGGCTGCTCGTTCATCACGTTGGCATAGGCGAAGGCCCACACCCACTCGCCGTTGTCGACGGTCACCGGCGCAATGCGGTAGCCGTGCTCGGCGAAGAACGTGTCCATCACCGCGCGATCCTGCGGCGTGCGGCCGGCGCGCAGGTAAGGGTGGCGCATCCACTGCGGCACCTGGCCGCGCTCGGCCAGCAACGGCTTCAGCACTTCCTCGCCGCGCAGGAAATCCTGCTGGAAGGCGGCCACGCCCTTGGCGTTCAGATCCATGTGCGACCAGGTGTGGTTGCCCAGCTCATAGCCGGCATCGCGCCAGTCGCGCAGCATCTGCACGCGCGCCGGCTGCACCACGCCCTCCACCTCCAGCTTGTTGCCGTTGACGAAGCCGACCACCGGCACACCCGCCTGGCGCAGCTGTGCCATCAACGCCTCGTGGCGCGCCTGCAGGTCGGCCGGCACGATTTCGTCCAGGCGCGCCCACGGCAGGTCATCGATGGTCACCGCAATACGGCGGTCCACTTCACCGGCCTGCGCCACCAGCGAGAGCAGCAGCAGCGGCACGGCACGCAGCAACGAACGCATCGGCAGATCCTTGTTCCGGCAGGAACGGCCACTCTACCTGCGCGCGGCACGGTGCAGCCAGTCGCCTCGACCAGCGCTGCTTCAACCCGCTATGTAACGCGGCGGCACGTGCGCGGTCAGCCACACACCGTTGGCCGACTGGTAGAAGCTGTGGCCATCGGCATGCATGCGCCCCGCATCCACGCTGAGGATCACCGGCGTACCGCGGCGCGAGCCCACCTGGAAGGCGGTGGCGCGGTCCGGCGACAAGTGCACATGTTGGCGCTCACCCGGGCGCAGGCCCTCGCTGGCAATCGCTTCGAGGAAGCGCGGCACGGTGCCGTGGTACAGCCACGGCGGCGGCTCAAGCGCCGCCAGGCCAAGGTCCACCTTGATCGAGTGGCCCTGGCTGGCGCGGATACGCTGGCCGTCGTCACTGATCGCAAAGCGCTGCTTGTCGTTGTCGCGCACCAGCTGATGCAGGGCATCGCGGTCCAGCCGCACACCATGCGCGGGCAACCGCGCCAGCAGGTCATCGATGCCGGCCCATCCCTGCGCATCCAGCGGCAGGCCGATCTTCTGCGGTTCATGCCGCAGTACCAGGCTCAGGAACCTGCTGGCCCGTACGAATGAAATATCCTTTTCCATCGGCATAGCGTGACGCACGCGGGCCACTTACGCCAGCGCCCACGCACGTGCTTACTCCGGCGCAGGCATCGGCAGCGCGCGCCACAACCACACGCCGATCACCGTCGCGGCCAGCAGCACACCACACAGCACGATGGCCAGTGCATCCGGCACCTGTGGTACCAGCAGGCCGGCATCGGACAGCATCTGTGGCAGCGTGCGGTGCGCGGGCAGCATCGCCGTCGCCTCCCGCTCCATCGGCTCGGCCATGCACACCGTCGGCAGCCCGTTGACCAGGCCGGCCCAGACCTGCTCGTACAGGCGCAGCAGCAGCACGGCCAGCGCACAGGCCAGCAGATGCAGGCCCAGCAGCCCCCAGACACTGCGCCGATGCAGGTCCTGGACCTGCTGCAGCCAATGCAGGCTGACAACCACCGTTCCCAGCAGCGAGCACAGCAGCGCACTCACCACCACCCAGCACACCGGCTGCCAGTCATCCAGCGCGCCGGCGCGGGCCAGCAGATGCTCGGCCACCTGCATGCGCGCCATCGGGTCGCCGCCACCACAGGACAGCAGCAGCGGCACTTCGATGGGCTCCAGCAGCAGGTCCAGGCGGTGGTGGAAGTAGCCCACCGCCAGCGCCACCGATGCCAGCGCCAGAACGTGCAGCAGGAACAGCATCAGTCCCGCGCCAAAGAAGCGCCGGAGGCGGGCGGTCGTGGGCGTCATGCAGTGCATCCCGGCAAAGGTTGCGCATCCTAGCGAGGCGTCGCCGCGCTGTCGGCTGGCAGATGCGACATCGCCGGGTGGATGCGCGATCATGAGCGGCCCATGGAAACGTGCACAGGAGTGCCGCCAGTGCTGGATCTGTACCTGTTCGTGCGCCTTGTTCTGCCACTGCTGGTGGCTGCAGGTGTGGGCTGGCTGGTCGCCCGCGCCATCAACAGGGGGCTTTCGCGTCTACCGCCGCGCGAAGTGCCGCTGCCCGAGCACAGCCTGTTGCCCAGTCCCGCGGCGCAGCGCCGCTACCGGCGCCTGCGCAAGCGCCGCCCCAACCTGCGCAGCATCACGCTGCAGCCCAGGATTCCGCGCAGCTGGGCCGCTGTTGCCGCCGTGGTGCTCATCGGCAGCGTGGCCGCCTGCATACTGCTGATGCCCAACGGCGCGCGTTTCCAGGTCATCGTGGAAAGCCTGCGCGGCTACCCGTCCACCATCATCGACGTGCAGGTACCGGCCGACCAGCAGGACGCGCTGCTGCAGGCGTGGGCACCGGTGCTGCAGCAGACCGCACGGCCCATCGTCATGCGCTACCGGGTGGCGCGCATGGCGGGCATGGCCGAGGTACATGACGTACTGCCAGTGCAGGTGCGACGGCGCGGGCCAGTGCTGCAGATCGCCACCGCGCAACCGGTGGACGCACGCGCACTGCGCGACGCCCTGCAGGACTGCATGCCGCTGCCACCGGCGTTGATCCGCCTGCACGAACGCACGGTGGCGCCTTGGCGAGAAGCCGATTGGCACCCCATGGCGGCACCGCACGCGGCTGAGTGATGGCTCAGCCGCGCGGCAGTTTCGCCGCCCACATGTTGTCGACCAGGTTCGGGTAGCGCCGCCCGTTCTCCTCCGCGCGTTGCCGCGCGGCGGCCTTCTGCGCATCCGAGAGCGGCTGCTTCTTCTGCCCCTTCGGGTTGGGCTTCTTCCACGGGGGCGTGCGTACGGTGGCCATGGCGGCAGTATGCCCGTGCCGGCTTACTTCTTCAGGAAGTTCAGCAGCGCCAGGTTGAAGTCATCGGCGTGGCTGGTGTTGCAGCCATGCGGCGCGCCCTTCAGGGTCACCACCTCGCTGCCGGCTACCGCGCGATGGGTGCGCTCGCCCGAGCCTTCGAACGGCACGATGGCATCGCTGTCGCCATGCAGCACCAGGGTCGGCACGCTCACCTTCTTCAGGTCACCGCGGAAGTCCGTCGTGGCAAAGGCCTTCATGCAGCCCAGCGCGGCGGTCTGGTCGGACTGGTGGCACAGCGCGATGGCCGCCTGGCGCTCGTCCTCGGTCACCATCAACTTGCCGTTGGCGCTGAAGAAATCGCGGGTGAAGCCATCGAAGAACGTTTCGCGGTCCTTTTCCAGGCCGCCGCGCATCTCGTCGGCCTTGTCCTGGGTGAGCGGGCCTTCGGGGTTATCCAGGCTCTGCAGCAGATACGGCGGCACGGCGGCAGCAAACACCACGCTGTGCAGACGGCCCTCGCCATGGTTGGCCACGTAGCGCGCCACTTCGCCACCGCCCATCGAGAAACCAACCAGAGTCACCTCCTTCAGGTCGCGCTCTTCGATCACCGCGGCCAGATCGGCGGCCAGGGTGTCGTAGTCATAGCCGGACGACGGCTTTTCCGAGCGGCCGAACCCGCGCCGGTCGTAGCTGATCACCCGGTAGCCGGCATCACGCAAGATCGGCACCTGGGCCTTCCATGCTTCGGCCGACAGCGGCCAGCCATGAATGAGGATGACCGGGCGGCCGGTACCGCCGGTGTCTTCAACGTGCAGACGGATGGAAGAGGCAGTCATGGCAGCTCCTGTGGGGGAAGGAGGTACCTACGCTAGGCAGGCCCACCGATAGCCGCCGTGAGGGAATCGGCCCCGGCCGTGACACCGCGTGCACGCCGCACGCCTGCGCCGTCAGCGCTCGTAATAGCACTGCACCGCCACGCGTCCCGCGTACATGGATTGCATGAACTGGTCCGACACCCCCGGCACTGACTCCACGGCACCCGGCATCGGGTCGCGACTGATCCACAGGCCTTGGTAGGAACGCCTGCCAATGAAGATGATCGAGATGCCGTCGGGCCCCTCTGCCACCAAGCGTATTTCGTTGCCCCAAAGATCCCTTGGCAACGAAGGCAGGCCCCGCAGCGAGTTTCTGCCCGGGCCGACCCACTTGCCGATGCCGCGATGGAATTCACTGGACGGATGGCCCAGCACATACTGGTCGGCCCAGCGCAGCACGTCCTTCCTGCGCTCGGTGTCGCTCAGATAGGGGTAGAGGTGGTGGCAGTCCAGAAACTTCAGTATCGGGACACACCCCGGCAGGACCAGCGCTGCAGCCAGGACCACGCTGATACGCAGGCCGCGCGCCATCGCGGGAAGAGACCGTTCCTTGTCCATCCAGTACCCCGTATCCGTCATGGTGAGGTTGCAATGGCCGCACAGTAGCATCAGCCCTGCGGGATGCGCACCCGGGTCAGCATCCCGCCGCCAGTGGGCGCTCGTCCTTTGCCACCGGCGGCAGCTCGCATTCCAGGTCGCCCCCCCCGCCCCGCCGTGTTCAGCGCAGTTGGACGGGGCAGCGGGCCGGCCGGACAAAGAAAAAGGCAGGGTCTGCACCCTGCCTTCTCATCCGGAAATCCGCCGGGCATGGCCCGGCGCTACCGGTCACATCACAGCTGGATGCGCGCCACGCTCTCTTCCGAGCCCTTGGCATCCTTCTCGCCGTTCTTGATGCTCACGAACAGCACGTTGTTCTTCGCATCCAGGGCCAGGCTGTTCGGGTGGGTCGGCACCGCATAAGTGGCCACCTTCTTGTAGCTGGCGCTGTCATACGCGGTCACCGTGCCGCCTTCGCGGTTGGTCACGTACAGGCGCTTGCGCGGTGCATCCAGCAGGATGCCCAGCGGGCCGGCATCGGTGGGGATGCTCGCCAGTTCCTTGCCGGTGCTGCGGTCGAGCACCAGCACGCGCTGGCCCGGGTGCTTGCTGACGAAGCCCTCGCTGCTCTTGGTCACGTAGTTGCGGATCATCTCCGAGCCCTGGTCGGTCACGAACAGGCGCTTGCCGTCCGGGTCCAGCGCGATGTTCATCGGCTGCTCGGCGGCGATCTTGTGCTGGGCCACCACCTTCTTCGAATCGGTGCCCACCACCACCAGGTCGGCCAGCAGGTTGCTGGTGTAGACGCGCTTGTTGGCCGCATCCAGCGCCAGGCCCGGCGCCTTGGCCTTGCCCAGGCCCGGGATGGTGTCGATCAGCTTCAGCGTGGTGGTGTCCACCACGAACAGCACGCTGCCTTCGCCGGAATGGCCGGTGACGTACAGGCGGTTGGCGGCGCTGTCGACCACCAGCTCGCGCAGGTCATGGGTGTAGGCGGCCTTGCCGTCCTTGCCAACCTTCTTTTCCATCAGCTGCACGGTGCCGACGGCCTTGTTGTTGGCGGTGTCGACCACGGTCACCGAGGTGTCCACGGTGTTGCCGACGTACAGGCGGTTGTGCGCGTCATCCAGCACCACGCCGAAGCCCTTGCGCTCCAACGGAATGCGGGTCTGCACGGCCAGCGTGGCAGGGTCCAGGCGCAACACCTGGGCCGGGCCGGCGTTGTCGCCGAAGCCACCGGACGAGGCCACGAACACGGCGTTCTGGGTGGGGCTGTAGGCCAGCTCGTACAGGCCCTGGGCGATGGCCTGGCGCTGCACCGAGGTGCTGGCCGCGGTAGCAGCGGTCGCGTTATCGGCAAATGCCGCCGGGGCGCCGACGCTGAGCGAGATGGCAACGGCCAGGGCGGCCGAGCGGAAAACGGAAAGACGGGTCATGCGAGCATCCTTGAAAGGGCACGGGAGGGTGTCCTGGCTCGCTGGGCCGTTCTGCGACGGCCCGCCCCGCAACTGTCTGCGCGGGGTGGGCTGGCTGGGTAGCTGGGCAATGGTAGCAGCTGGGGGGGCGTGGCGTCCGCCCACGCGTGCGTGGCTGCTGCCCTTGCAACCCTGACGTGCCCATCACCCGCGTTCACACCGTTGGAATCGCGGCCTGCGCAGGATCAGAAGCCCCCAGCCAACCGCCCGCGACGGCCACCGCAGCCGCGCCCTCTGATCCCGATGCAGCAACTCGCCAATGATTTCTGGAACCTGCGCGGCACCTTCAAGGTGGCCGGCCTGCTCGACGTAGGCACGCAGCTTTCCGTCGTGCGTCGTACCAACGGCCGCTTCCTCGTCCTGGACAGCTACACCCCCAACGAGACCCACCGCCAGGCCCTGCTGGGCCTGACCGCCGGCGGCACGCTGGTGGACGCCATCATCAACGTGCATCCGTTCCACACCCTGCACTGCGAGCCCCTGCACCAGCTGCTGCCCGCTGCGCGCCTGATCGGCACGCGCCGTCATCTGCAGCAGGCACCGCACCTGCCATGGGATCCCCACGTGATCGAAGACGTGGAGACCCAGGCCGACTTCGCCGATGACCTGGATTTCACCGTGCCCGCCGGCCTGGAACTGGTACCGGCCGACGACAACGTGCACGCCAGCTCGGTCCTGGTCCGTCACCGCCGCAGCGGGATCGTGCATGTTGACGACACCCTCAGCGTGCTGGCCGCGCCCGGCGCCCTCGGCAAATGGTTGCCGCAGTCCGGCTTGAAGTTCCACCCCACGCTGTCGCGCGCACTGCAGCCCCGGGCCGGCGCCGCAGACGCGTTCGAGCGCTGGGCGCGCGCATTGGCCGAGCGCTGGGCCGGCACCCCCTTTGTCTGCGCGGCCCATTCGGCCGTGCGCGAACTGCCCGCCGATGGCTGGCGCGATGAAGTGCTCAAGGCCTTGCACCACGTGCAAGGCAAGTTGCGCCGCCATCGCCACCGCTACGGCTGAAACCGCCCCTTCCATTCCCTCCCCCAAGGCAGACTCCCCCATGAGCGATCACCCGATCAAGACGATCAACCCGCTGACCGAACAGGTGCTGCACACCTACGCATACATGTCCGACGCCGAGGCGGCAGACACCGTAAAGGCCTCCCACGAAGCGTTCATGCAGTGGCGCCTGCGCAGCCTGGAAGAGCGCGCTGAAGTGATGTCCGCCATCGCCCGCAAGCTGGAAGAGAAGAAGGAAGCCTTCGCGCAGCTGATGACCGACGAGGTCGGCAAGCTGATCGGCGACAGCCGCAGCGAGGTGGACCTGTGCGTGGCCATCTGCAAGTACACCGCCGAGCAGGGCCCGAAGGTGCTCGCCGATGAAGAGCGGCCCTCGGCCAATGGCACCGGCATCGTCACCCACCAGCCCATCGGCGTGGTGTACGGCATCCAGCCGTGGAACTTCCCGGCCTACCAAGCCGTGCGCTATTCCATCGCCAGCCTGATGGCCGGTAACGGCGTCCTGCTGAAGCACGCCGAAAGCTGCACCGGCAGCGGCCTGTTCCTGCGCGACCTGTACGAGGAGGCTGGCCTGCCCAAGGGCCTGTTCGGCGTGCTGCTCATCAGCCACGACCAGTCTGATGCCATCATCGATCACGACCTGGTGCGCGCGGTCACCCTCACCGGCAGCGAAAAGGCAGGGCGAACCGTGGCCGAGAAGGCTGGCAAGGCACTGAAGAAGACCATGCTCGAACTTGGCTCCAACGATGCCTACCTCGTGCTGGACGACGCCGATCTGGAGCTGGCAGTAAAGACCTGCGTCAAGGGCCGCCTGTTCAACAACGGCCAGACCTGCGTCAATGCCAAGCGCTTCATCGTGACCGAAAAGAACTACGACGCCTTCGTCGAGGCCTACGCAAAGCAGTTTGCAGCGATCCACATGGGCGATCCCAACGATGCCAACACCCAGCTGGGCCCGATGGTCTCCAAGGCCCAGCGCGACACCCTGCACGAGCAGGTCAGCAAGAGCGTGGCCCAAGGCGCGCGCCTGGTGGTCGGTGGCGAGATCCCTGACCGCACCGGCGCTTTCTACCCGGCCACAGTGCTGGCTGACGTTGCTCCGGGCCAGGTCGCCTATGAGGACGAGCTGTTCGGCCCCGCCGCGGCCATCATCAAGGCCAAGGACGATGATGACGCCCTGCGCATCGCCAACGACAGCCGCTATGGCCTGGGCGGCGGCATCTTCAGCCGCGATGTGAAGCGCGCCCGCGAGCTGGCGACCACCTACTTCGATACCGGCATGGTGTGCATCAACACCTTCAACGTGGCCAGCCCCACCCTGCCCTTCGGCGGCGTGAAGGCCTCCGGCTACGGCCGCGAGCATGGCCCCGAGGGCTTGAAGGAATTCGTCAACGTCAAATCCATCACCCTGCCGGCGGCCCCATGAGCACGCCCCTGCACTGTGATGTGGCGGTGATCGGCGCCGGCACGGCTGGCTTGGCAGCAGAGCGGGCCGCGCGCCGTAATGGCGCGTCCACGTTGCTGATCGATCCGCACTTCAGCGGCACTACCTGCGCCAACGTCGGTTGCATGCCCTCCAAGCTGCTGCTGGCGGCCGCAAAGCAGGCCGAGCACGTGCGCCGTTCAGACCTGTTCGGCATCCACGTGGACGGCATGACCATTGATGACGCGGCGGTGATGCGCCGCGTGCGCGAGGAGCGCGATCGCTTTGCAGCGCTGACCCGCAAGCAGATCGACAAGCTCGACCCAGCCACGCGGCTGACCGGTCGTGCGCGGTTTGCCGGGCCGACCACGCTGGAACTGGAGGACGGCCGACGCATCGAGGCACGCGCCATTGTCATTGCCACTGGTTCCGCGCCTGCCCTGCCACCGCCCTTTGAAGCACTGGGCGAGCGCGTGCTGACCAACGAAAGCCTGTTCGAACTAAAGCAGCTCCCCAAGCGCGTAGCGGTAGTGGGCACCGGCTCACTGGGGCTGGAATTTGCCCAGGCCCTGGCCCGGCTGGGCGTGCAGGTCACGCTGCTGGGCAAGGAGACGACGCTGGCCAAGGTGCGTTGCCCGCGCGTGCACGATGCACTGCTGGCCGTGCTGAAGCGCGCGATATGGCGGTCCACCTCGGCGTGGACGTGCATCCCGAACGGTCCGATGAGGGCGTGAAGATGCGCTGGAGCAGCAAAGACCAGGCCGATGGCAGCGTGCAGGTGGACTACGTCGTTGCCGCACTGGGCCGTCCGCCCAACCTGGACGACCTGGCCCTGGACAAGGCACAACTGGCGTTGGACAAACACGGCGTGCCCTGCCACGACCGCGAGACGATGCGCTGCGGTGACAGCGCGGTGTTCCTGGCGGGCGACGCTGCCGCCGACCTGCCCCTGCTGCATGAGGCATCGAGCGATGGTGCCATTGCCGGACGCAACGCCGCGGCGATGCCAGCCAAGGTCACGGTAAAACGCCACGTGCCGCTGAGCATCACCTTTACCGATCCGCCGGTTGCCAGCATCGGCCAGTCTGAAGAAGAGGGCGCCGTAACGGGAACCTCCGATTTTGACGACCAGGGCCGCGCACGCGTGGAAGGAGTGAACGAAGGCACGCTGACGCTGTATGCGGCCGCACCGCAGGGCAAGCTGATCGGTGCAGACCTGGTGGCGCCTGCAGGCGAGCACCTGGCCCACCTGCTGGCGTGGGCCGTTGAAACCGGCTGCACCGCGAGCCGGTTGCTGGAGCTGCCGTTCTACCACCCGACCATGGAGGAAGGCCTGAAGCAGGCCCTGCGCAGCATCTGCGCGGCAACGCCGATTGCGCTGCCGGCTGACCATGATGCCGGGGCGCCTTCCGGGGGATGAAGCGCTCCATCTGATCAACAGCTATGGCCACCCTGCGTTCTGCCTGCCGCCGCCTCCTCGCAGGGTCGTCTTTGCTGTTTACCATGTGGGGTGGCCCGAACCAGCGCCGTATGGCCACCCCCACCCCAGCCCCTGCATCTATCCTTCCCACACCTGCCGTTCCGATCCATGTATGGCCGCCCCTGTGAGGGCGATGTCGCCAGCCCCTCGGCAAGCGCGTCATTAGGAATCGTCCGAAATCAGACAGCTCCGACTTGCGACCCCACAGCATCTGAGAGATAAAGACCTCGTTCAGCTCCATCGAACATCGGCTCAGGGACGATCCGGAAGATGACGTGGTGCCCACGTTCTCGTCCCCGCCGACGCTGCGTTCGTCCAGTGAGGGAAAACAGGGATGTTGAATCGACTCAAGACGCTATCGCGTGCCGCAGTGGCAATGCTGATGCTCAGCTGCATGGCTCCGCTGGCGGCGCAGGGCCAGGAAAGCAAAATTACCTGGCGTATTTCCCAGCCTGCCGGCAATGCCTCGGAATTCAGTACACAGCAGGAGGCAGTTGAGGCCTTCAAGACGCTGCCTGTGCCGCCTGGTGTGCCTGCTGAATACCAACATGCGTGGGCGAACGTAAAGACGATCAAGTCGAAGTCTGTCGCCTTTGGCGGAAGTGTGGCCATCACTTACTGGATAGGGATGAGCGAGCCTACTGATCCCGAGTGGACTTACAACATGCGCTTCGAGACTGAAGCGGAGTTGATCGCTGATTTCCTGCAGTACGATCAGAACCCTTCCTGCCCTGGAAGAGCGATGACACCTCTGGGGCCCTGGGAAGAGGTTTTTCCAGGGATGGAGGGTCGCGCCGAGTTGCGGCACTACCGCTCAACCGTCATGTACGGAGACAACACCGTTGACTATCCCTGTCAGGCATCTGAGGGCGAGATTGCGATCTCACGGATGCGCCGGCTTAACTGTCCCGTAGAGATGACCGGGTGGTCCGACAACTACGAAGCGTGTGTCAACGAAGACTTCGTCGCCACCATCACTTCCAAGACAGTGGAATGCGATGCCAGTGGCGGTGGCGGTCTGTGCGGCCAAGGCGGCGGCCGGGCAAGGTGCGATGGCAGTGTCGGCAACCCCTGCGATGTGAAAACCGGCGAGAAGTATGAAATCGCCGAAGACTTCGACCTTGGCTGGATCAATCTGACCCGTCACTATCACTCCGGCATATCCACCAGCACCGGGGGTTTTGGCCACGGCTGGACGCACTCATTGGATGTGCAGTTGGCGTTGGATGGCAACGACAACGTCGGCCTTATCGAAGGCACAGGCTACCAGCGTCCCTTCAAGCGAGTGGGGCAGGCATTCGAGGCTGCTGATGGCAGCGGTGATCGTCTTGTCCAGAACGGCAACTGGACCCTCTACTCGGCCGGCGAGGTCTCCACCTTTGATGCTAACGGCCGCTTGACGGCCAAGCAGTTCACGGACGGCACTTCGCTGGCATACCTCTACGACGACAGCGATCGCATCGCGGCCGTTGTGCACAGCAGTGGCCGCAGGCTGGAGTTCGTCTACCCATCGAACGACTACGATGCGTTGATCAGCGCGGTGCTGGTGGAAGGCGTGCCGCTCACCACATACACCTATACCCCGCAGAACCAGGTGGCCACGGTGACGTACGCGGGAGGAGGTGTGCGGACGTACCACTACGAAAACAGCAGTTTCCCCCAGCACCTGACCGGCATCACCGCTGAGGATGGCCGACGCTACAGCACCTTCATCTACGATTCGATCGGTCGCGTCATCTCCAGCCAACACGCGGGCGGAGCCGATGGCGTAACCCTCGCCTACAGCCCCGCAGGTGGTGCGGTGGTGACCGACGCACTCGGTCGCCAGACCGATTACACCCTGACGCCGGGTGGTGCCACGGCGCCGCCACGCAAGGTGGCGGGTGTCAGCGATTCCCAGGGCGCGGTAAGCCGCACGTACTACGACCAGAGCGTTGATTTCCGTCGCCGGCTCGACACCTATACCGACCAGCGCGGCGTCCAGACCAAGCACACCTACGCAGAAGCCACCGATCCGGCGAGTGGCCGCCCGGTCAGCATCCACACGATGAACGAAGCCGTCGGTACGCCTGAACAGCGCACGACGCGGATCACGCGCGATGTGCAGACCAACGTGGTGCTGGCCACCCAGATTGGCAACCGCAACGTCGGCACGACCTATAACGCCCGCCGCCAGCCCACCGCTACCACCGTAACCGACACGGCTACCGGCCAGGCGCGCACTACCCTCTACAGCTACTGCGACGCTGCGGATGTGGCCGCCGCGGGCGACTGCCCGGTGGAGGGCCTGCTGAAGCGTGTGGACGGCCCCCGCACCGACGTGGCCGACACCGCCACGTACGCCTACTACGCCGGAGACGACGCCGGATGCGCGACCAATGGTGCCTGTACCTATCGCAAGGGCGACCTGCGCAGCGTCACCAATGCACTCGGGCAGACGGTGGAGACGCTGGCCTACGACACCTACGGGCGGCCGCTGTCAGTGAAGGATGCCAATGGTGTGGTCACCGACTACACCTACCACGCCCGCGGCTGGCCGACCTCGGTCACTGCGCGCGGGGACACCACGGCTGAAGATCGTGTCACCCAGATCAGCTATTGGCCCACCGGCCAGGTGCAGCAGATCACCGAGCCCGATGGCAGCAGCGTGACCTATGTCTACGACGCCGCGCAGCGGCTGACCGACGTGGCTGACAGTGCCGGCAACACGATCCATTACACGCTGGACAATGCCGGCAACCGCCTCAACGAAAGCACCGTGGATGCAGGCGGCACGCTGCGGCGTACCTTGGCCCGCACCTACAACACCCTGGGCCAGTTGACCGCCGTGAAGGATGCCAGCGGCCACGCCACCGGTTTCACCTACGACGCCAGCGGCAACCCGCAGACGGTCACCGACGCCCTGCAGCGCGTGACCAGCCAGCAGTACGATCCGCTGAACCGTCTGGCGCAGACCCTGCAGGACGTGGGCGGCGTGGAGGCGGAGATTCGCAGCCAGTACAACGCCTTGGACCAGGTTACCCAGGTGACTGACCCCAAGGGCCTGCACACCACCTATGCCTACAACGGCTTTGGTGACCTGACCGGGCAGGTGAGCCCGGACAGTGGCACCAGCAGCTTTACCGTGGACGCGGCGGGCAACCGCAAGACGCGCACCGATGCGCGGGGCATTACCGCCACGTACACCTACGACGCGCTCAACCGTTTGATCGGCGTGGCCTACCCAGACCCCAATCTGGATATCGGCTACAGCTACGACGTGGCCCCGGCTGCCTGTGCCGCCAACGAGCGCTTCGCCAAGGGGCGTCTGGTGCAAGTGCTGCACGCCAATGGCAGCACCCTGTATTGCCACGACCGCTTCGGCCAGGTCACCCGCAAGGTGCAGACCGTCAATGGCGTCGCCAGCACCTTGCGCTACACCTACAGCAAGTCCGGTAGCCTCGCATCGTTGACCTACCCGGATGGCAGTGTGGCTGACTACGTGCGCGACACGCTGGGCCGCGTCAGCCAGATCGGCCTGACCCGGCCAGGACAGGTGCGGCAGGTGGTGGTCAATGGAGTCACCTACGCAGCTTTCGGCCCAGCCACCGGCTGGGCCTACGGCAACGGCCGCCAGTTGCAGCGCACCCTGGATCTGGACTATCGCCCGAAGGCCGTGCACGACCCGGCTGCCGGTGGCCTGTCCTTGGGCTTTGGCTACGATCCGGTTGGCTCGATCACCGAACTGAAGAACGGCACAGGTTCGGCCGTGCTTGCCAAGTACGCCTACGATTCGTTGGGTCGGCTGACCCAGACTCAGGACGGTGCAACAAGCACGCCGATTGAAACCTACGGCTATGACGCCACGGGCAACCGCACCTCGCTCACCACCTCGGCTGGCACGTCGACTTACAGCTATCCGGCCACCAGCCATCGCTTGACCGCAGTGGATGGCGAAGCCCGCAACCAGGACGCAGCGGGCAACACCACCAGCATCGGCGGCAAGACGTTCGCCTACAACGATGCCAACCGCATGAACGCGGTGAAGCAAGGCAACGCTGTGCTGGAGAGCTACGCCTACAACCACCGTGGCGAGCGTGTGCTGCGCACGCCGACTGGTGGCGCAGCGCAGATCACCCTGTATGACGAAGCGGGGCAGTGGCTGGGCAACTACTCGGCAACGGGCCAGGCGCAGCAGCAGGCGATCTGGCTGGACAACTACCCGGTGGCGCTGATCAATGTTGCTGCTACTGGCGTGCCGGAGCTGGCCTACATCCAGCCGGATCACCTGGGTACGCCGCGTGCTGTGGTCGATCCTGTGCGGGATGTGGCGATCTGGGAGTGGAGCAGCAAGAGCGAAGTGTTTGGCGACCAGGTGCCGGCCAATGATCCTGATGCGGATGGTGTGGCTTTCGAGCTGGCGCTGCGCTTCCCGGGGCAACAGGCGACGGAAGCGAGTAGCTTGTTCTACAACTACCAGCGGGAGTATGACCCAGCGGTCGGTAGGTACTCGCAGAGTGATCCGATTGGGTATGAGGGGGGAATTAGTACGTTTTCCTATGCGGGAGGTGGACCGCTAATGAGCGTGGATTCGCTTGGCCTTCAGTCAAGAGATCTGGAGTACATCTACAAGTATTCAGGCGCAACGCCCCCTCCTCCGAGCGGGTTCCCAGGGGAGTACAGGCAGGGGGTGCAGGATTTCGTGAGAAACTATATCGACATGAGGCTGGCTAACACGAAGCTCCAAGATAAGTACTTCCACTGCAAAGCAAACTGCGAGGCTGCTCAGCGCGGACAAGGCGGCAAAGCAGCTGCATGCAATATGAGTAATGCTCGGGAGATATTTGATCAGCGGGTAAAGAGGGATTCATCTGCAGCGTCGGCCGCAGACCAGCGGGCCAATATATTCGGCCGAAATAGCGCGGGCGAGGGGTCGTGCTCTGACGTATGTTCGCCATTCAGGCCGAATGGATTGCCGGATAAATATTGAAATGAAAAAAAAGTCAAAGGTCGTTGTCCTTCTCTGTGCAACTGTAATGTTTATTGCTTTTGCCTTCTTGTTTATGGGGCAAATGGCTATAGATGCCTGTTTAGATAAGGGAGGGAGTTGGAACTACTCGACGAGCAAGTGCAGCACTGAAGAGTGATAGCCTCAGAGGCTCAGGTGGAAGCATTTTTTACTCTTCAATCGTTTTTCTGAACAGTTGGAGGACTGCTGATCTTGTGCGGTGAGAATGAAGATGAAGCATTGGAGAGTCTGGCGGAGCAGGCTCCTTCTCTCCGGGCGCTGCTGGCCAGCGATTGGAATCATCGCTGTTCAGATAGCTGCACTAGTATGGATTCAGATCATTGCTAGAGCACTTGGCTCGCTGTCCGGCCGCAGGCCCTATTCGCTTGGGGTCGGAGATCCCTATCTCGCCATACTCCCCAGCCTCTTGTTCAATGTTGCTGTATGCATAGCGCTTCTCCTGATATTTCTGGGTTTGGCCCGGCTACGGGCTGGATCTATAGCAATGGCCGCCAGCTGCAGCGCCCCTTGGATCTGGACTATCGTCCGCAGGCGGTGCACGACCCGGCCGCCGGTGGCATTTCGCTGAGCTTTGGCTACGATCCGGCGGGCTCGATCACCGAACTGAAGAACGGCACAGGTTCGGCCGTGCTTGCCAAGTACGCCTACGATTCGTTGGGTCGGCTGACCCAGACTCAGGACGGTGCAACAAGCACGCCGATTGAAACCTACGGCTATGACGCCACGGGCAACCGCACCTCGCTCACCACCTCGGCTGGCACGTCGACTTACAGCTATCCGGCCACCAGTCATCGCTTGACCGCCGTGGATGGCGATGCGCGCAGCCATGACGCAGTGGGCAACACCACCAGCATCGGCGGCAAGACGTTCGCCTACAACGATGCCAACCGCATGAACGCGGTGAAGCAAGGCAACGCTGTGCTGGAAAGCTACGCCTACAACCACCGTGGCGAGCGTGTGCTGCGCACGCCGACTGGTGGCGCAGCGCAGATCACCCTGTATGACGAAGCGGGGCAGTGGCTGGGCAACTACTCGGCAACGGGCCAGGCGCAGCAGCAAGCGATCTGGCTGGACAATTACCCGGTGGCGCTGATCAATGTTGCTGCTACTGGCGTGCCGGAGCTGGCCTACATTCAGCCGGATCACCTGGGTACGCCGCGTGTGGTGATCGACCCGGTGCGGGATGTTGCAATCTGGGAGTGGAGCAACAAGAGCGAGGTATTTGGCGACCAGGCGCCGGCTAATGATCCCGATGGGGATGGTGTGGCGTTCGAACTGGCGCTGCGCTTCCCGGGCCAGCAGGCGACGGATGCGAGCGGGATGTTCTACAACTACCAGCGGGAATATGACGCGGAGGTGGGGCGGTATTCGCAGAGTGACCCGATTGGGCTGGAGGGAGGGGTTAGCACGTACCCCTATGTTCAGTCCGCGCCAGTTACCCTCATCGACTCGAATGGTCTTCAGGCGACCTTCGCAGATTGCATTGCGGAAAGGCGCTGGGACTGGGGGAAACTCGGTGCGAGCGGTCCCGAACGTGCGTCGACAATTGGTGACGTCGCATCTGGGTCACAGGTGGCAAACGGTGCTGCAAATACTGCCGTTGGAAGCACTGGATCTGGAATTAGTACAGCGCCGCATGCAACCACGTGGCAGCATGCTGCAGGATCTCGGGTGGGTCAATCGATGCAGCAAGCCGCCAACGGTCGTCGATTCGGCCCTGTTCAAGCCTCTTGGAGTTCGACGGGGCGAGTATTTGGTCGTGCGGCTGTCGTGACGACTGTATGGGAAGGCTTCTGGAATATCGGCTCCATGGTTTATTGCGGCTGTCGCTCAAGAGACGAATAGAAGAGGGATGGATCAATGGATTTATTGGAAAATCGAGAAGAGCTTTCTGCTAAAGAGCTCTACGATCACTATTACCTGCACAGCGGCTTGGATAGGGAAGTCGTAAAAGAGTTGTTAATTCATGTTGCAGGCGAGCTTCGACTTCCTTCCGGAAAAATCCGGCCATCAGATCGCTTTTCAAAGGAGTTGGTGTCTGGTGCATCTGCCGGCTGGGACTCTGGTTATGGAATATTGCTCTATGAGCTTCAATCGCTGGCGAAAAGTCGTGGCGTCGCAATCGACAAGAAGGTGGATACGATCGATGACTACATTCGTATCATGGCTGATATTTACTGATGGCGGTTCGCCGCCTTTACTAGGAGCTAGGCTATCAGGATCTAATTTCAGGTCGGCCCGGAGGGCCGCAAGCGCCAACCAGGCCAGCCGGTACCGCCAGCTGCATCTACATTCAGCCCGATCACCTAGGCACGCCGCGCGTGGTGATCCACCCGGTGCGGGATGTTGCAATTTGGGAGTGGAGCAACAAGAGCGAGGTGTTTGGCGATCAAACGCCGGCCAATGATCCTGATGGGGACGGTGTGGCGTTCGAGTTGGCACTGCGTTTTCCGGGGCAGCAGGCGACGGATGCGAGTGGGATGTTCTACAACTACCAGCGGGAGTATGACCCGGCGGTGGGCCGGTACTCGCAGAGTGATCCGATTGGGTTGGAGGGAGGGATTGGCACGTATAGCTATGTTGCAGGAAGCCCCGCGAGCAGTGTTGATCCTTTCGGGCTGGAGAGTTGCGAATGCATTTCTGCCTCTTACAGTCAGATCAAGAAGCAGCTGCCAAGCAAGAGTATCCCACGACAAGTTGGCGATGGTGTATCCAGCTACATCACGGGGGTCGCATGGGGGGCGGCAGCTCTCACTGGTCGCGACGGCTGGTGGGGCCGAGGGGCTCAAGAGGAAGCAATCCGTACCCATACTCAACTGAACGCCGTGCTCTCCCAAGTATCCTCGCACCCTGGCCAGACTGCGACGGCAGTAAGTGCGGTAGCATCCAAGTATCCCGTACAGCTATTAAGCCGCGCTGCCTCGGGTCTCGGTGTCAGTTATATATATTCACCAGCGGTAGGGATTCCGGTAACCGGGCTCGCTGTCTATGGTTCATCTTTTAGAGCTGCTTATAAGCATCCTGATGCTGTTGCAGCGGCGGCAATAGTTGGCGAGGAGGTTTGCCGGTGAGTTCTATATTTTCATTCACATGCCCCTCATGTGGGGCGCGCAAGAAGAGCTTCTCTTGGTTTAATTCACTTAACAAGTCGGTGCGGAAGAATTGCGGGCGGTGCGGATGCAGCGTCGAGTCTGTGCTGACGGAAGGCAGATATGTGCTTCTCCTTCTCTATGTTCATGTATTGGCCATCATCGCTGCATTCCCCTTCGTGCTTGCGGTTACAGGCCAAAAATGGGGGCTGGCCCTGACAGTTTTAGTAGTGTTCGCAGTCTTGGTAGTCGCTCCTGCCATGGCAATTCACGCCAAAAACGCCGCGCGCTGCTCGGGTAGCGAATCGTAGAATTGGCAAGCGGCATATCTGCCAAGCGTGTCGGATTGGCACGCCAACGGCAGCACCCAGTACTGCCACGACCGCTTCGGCCAGGTCACCCGCAAGGTGCAGACGATCAACGGTGTCGCCAGTGCGCTGCGCTACGCCTACAGCAAAGCGGGTCGCCTCGCATCGTTGACCTACCCGGATGGCAGTGTGGCTGACTACGTGCGCGACACGCTGGGGCGCATCAGCCAGATCGGCCTGACCCGGCCCGGGCAGGCACGGCAGGTGGTGGTCAATGGAGTCACCTACGCAGCTTTCGGCCCAGCCACCGGCTGGGCCTACGGCAACGGCCGGCAACTGCAGCGTCCGCTGGATCTGGACTACCGCCCTCAGGCCGTGCACGACCCGGCTACCGGCGGCCTGTCCCTGCGCTTTGGCTATGACGCGGTGGGCTCGATCACCGAGTTGAAGAACGGCACCGGTTCAGCCGTGCTTGCGAAGTACGCCTATGACACGCTGGGTCGCCTGACCCAGACCCAGGACGGTGCAACCGGTACACCTATTGAAACCTATGCCTACGATGCAACGGGCAACCGCACCGCGCTGACCACGTCGGCCGGTATCGTCAGCTACACCTACCCGGCCACCAGCCATCGCTTGACTGCTGTGGATGGCGAGGCGCGCAGCCATGACGCAGCGGGCAACACCACCAGCATCGGCAGCAAGGCGTTCACCTACAACGATGCCAACCGCATGAACGCGGTGAGGCAGGGCAATGCGGCGCTAGAAAGCTACGGCTATAACCATCGCGGTGAGCGTGTACTGCGCGCCCCGGAAGGCGGAAATGCCCAGATCACGGTATACGACGAAGCCGGGCAGTGGCTTGGCAACTACTCGACAACGGGCGTGGCGCAGCAGCAGGCGATCTGGCTGGATAGCTATCGGGTGCCTTGATCAATGTACCCAGCACAGGTGTGCCGGAGCTGGCCTACATCCAGCCCGATCACCTGGGCACACCGCGCGTGGTGATCGACCCGGTGAGGGATGTTGCGATCTGGGAGTGGAGCAACAAGAGCGAGGTGTTTGGCGATCAGGCGCCGGCCAATGATCCCGATGGGGATGGTGTGGCGTTTGATCTGGCGCTGCGCTTCCCAAGGCAGCAGGCGACGGATGCGAGTGGGATGTTCTACAACTACCAGCGCGAATATGACGCTGCTACCGGACGCTATACGCAACCCGATCCCATAGGCTTGTCCGGGGGCATCTCTGTGTATAGGCACTCCAACGCTTCTCCGGTTAGCGTAGTAGACCCTCTTGGACTGGAACCTGTGTTCGATACCGGCACGTGTGGCGGACAAATGGGAATGGTGACTTGTGATGGCAATGGAGGATTCTTGGTCAGTATCTGCAATTCTGGCTGCGACAAGATATGCACCGTTGTGCATGAGCGAAGCCATAAGGCGCTGCTTGAAAGTAGGGTTCCCCAGGCCTGCGTTGGAAGGCCAAAAGGTGCAAGCCCATTCCCCAAGGACTGGGAGTATGGTGGGATGGAGCATCGGCAGCTATCGAATGAGCTTGAGTGCCGTGCATATCAAGAGCAGATGACCTGTGCAATGCGGCTTCGCGATGGCGGACTAGGGGGCTCCGAGGTGGACAAGGCTTATAGCAGGGCCGTAAAAGAGAGGAGTGACCGGCAATGCGATGCATTTGGATACTAACAATCCTCCCGCTCCTCCTTACTCTGCAGGGGTGCAGGGACGAGGTGGAAAGCTCAACGTATCCTATGGGTGAATCGGGACAGACCTGCACCGCCTATAAAGGCTTTGATCGTCACCCCCCTGAAGTGGTTGTTGCCGAGCTTTCCAGACTGGGGTTGGATAGTCGCAGGTTGATTCATAAAACAGTCTGCGGCTCGATCACCTCCTGGGAGATCCTACCTGAAGGGGCGTCTATCAAGCGGATACCTCCACCAGATGTGTATGTAAACGTCCGGCTGAGGGAAGACGGCTCCGTATCCGTCATTACGGACCACCCATGATGTCGGCGCCGCCCCTGAAGCTCGATTATCAAGAAAGCCTTATCGGGCCGGATGCAGAAAATGGAGTTGACTTACATCCAACCCGATCACCTGGGCACACCGCGCGTGGTGATCGACCCGGTGCGTGATGTGCTGATCTGGGAGTTGAGCAGCAAGAGCGAGGTGTTCGGCAATCATGCGCCGGCCAATGATCCCGATGGGGACGGTGTGGGGCAGCAGGCGACGGCTGCCCGTGGGTTGTTCTACAACTATCAGCGTGAGTATGACCCGGCGGTGGGGCGGTACTCGCAGAGTGATCCGATTGGGTTGAGAGGCGGGATATCCACCTTCGCCTATGCTGCCGGCGGCCCGGTTTCTGGGGTCGATCCGCTTGGATTGCAGCGCTCGGCAGTCAGATATTTCCCTAATGAGGCTACTGCGTCCCCGGGAGGTGACGGATACCTTGTTCATCAGTCGGGCTATGACTATGGACCCAGTGCCTCTGAGATTCCGATTTTCCCGGGTCCGAATCTCTTGGGTGATGCGCTGATGGTGTCAGCTTTGGTTTCGACGTCTCCTGCCATTTGGAGGGAGCTCTTGGGCCAATTCTCTCAGGGGCAGAGCGACTGCCCGATTCCAGGCACAACTCCCGACGGAACGACAAAAGGACATACGAGAATCGAGAAGAAGCCCGGCGACTTCGGGACAGCTAATGGATACTTCGACACTCAAAGGCTCAGGGGTACGCGGAGCAGTTGGGAGGGGCCATGGGTGGACTTTGTGCCATCCAGAGATCATCTGCAGTCAATCGATCTGGCCCATTCAACAATCCCGGAATAAAATTTACCCCGGCTCGCTTAGGCAAACATCTTTCAAGACTGCCCGCGGTGAAAGTTAGGGTCCACCCTCCTAAGAGGCAACATAATGAAAGACGCACTTTGTTATGCCCTGTCCTGCGCGGCTGTTTCAATTCTCATGTCCGTGGCTATTCCAGGATTTATCTGGGACATCTATCAATTCGATACTGCGGGCAGATTCTCATGGCTATACTCTGCGGGGCTTATCTGCTTCGGTTTGCTGTTGAAGCCTCATCATGGAAAGACTGTGTTGAGCTGTGCGAGCAAAGGCTTGATTGTGGGCATATTGGCAGGAATTCTGGCGCAAGTAGTTGTCGCGCTCGTTGAGCATGAAAGATTTTCTGTCCTCAACGCTTCGCTGGTAGGGCAGTTGCTGCTATCGATATTTCTGATGAGCGTCCTTTTCGCAGCACCCTTATGGGGCGGGGTCGCGAGTGGACTGACGTTCTATGTCGTGAGCCGAAGGTCGAATGCAGAGCCATCTTGAGAGCCCCTCACGCCACAGCCCATAGTGCCGAAGGCGCGCGCGTGCGTTGGAGCGGCAACGACACAGCAAATGGCAGCGCACAGGTGGATTACGTGAGGGCCGCGCTGGGGCGGCCACCCAACCTGGAAGGGCTGGGGCTGGGCAAGGCAAAGCTGAAGCTGTACAAGCACGGCGCAACCTGCCACGACCGCCAGACCACCCGCAGGCAAGCACCTGGCGCACCTTGCATCTGCGCTGCAACGTCGATGCCGCTGCAGGCTACCATGATGCGCAGCTCCTTCCGGGGGGGGGGGGGGGGCGCCCCCCCGGGGGGGGGGGGGGGGGGGGGGGGGGGGGGGGGGGGGGGGGGGGGG
>NZ_JACVTV010000068.1:0-23030 GCF_016624625.1 Stenotrophomonas sp. S41
GCATCCATGCGGCTCACGCCCCCGCAACCGGACCCACCCCGCCTTCGACAGATTTCCGCGATCTGTCGGTACCTGCTGCTGATGGTGGGTGCCGACCGTTGGTCGGCACGGGGTCGGATCCCGACGCTGTGCAACGGGCTCTGACCCCATGGGTGATTCATGCGTGCCTCACCTGGTGGGCCATGAAAGGTTCATGCTGTGTGGCCTTGTTACACAGGACAACACGCATGGCACGGACCCGGGTCGGCATCATTTTCGGGGGCATGTCCTCCGAGCACGAAGTGTCGCTGCAGTCGGCGAAGAACATCCTCGATGCGCTCGATCGCGAGCGCTTCGAGCCGGTGCTGGTGGGCATCGACAAGCAGGGCCAGTGGCACCTCAGCCAGCCCGATACCTTCCTGATCAATGCCGATGACCCGGCACGCATCGCGCTGCACCCTTCGGGCACGGCGCTGGCGGTGCGGCCCGGTGCCGGGCAGGCGCAGCTGCAGCCGGTGGATGCGTCCACCGCGCTCGGCCAGATCGATGTGGTGCTGCCCATCGTGCACGGGCCGCTGGGCGAGGATGGCGCGCTGCAGGGGCTGCTGCGCATGGCCAACCTGCCGTTCGTGGGTTCGCCGGTACTGGGCTCGGCGGCGGCGATGGACAAGGACGTAGCCAAGCGGCTGCTGCGCGATGCCGGGCTGCCGGTGGCGCCGTGGGTGTGCATCCGTCGCCACGAGGCGGCGAGCGTGGACGTGCAGGCGCTGATCGCGCAGCTGGGGCTGCCGCTGTTCGTCAAGCCAGCCAACCAGGGGTCGTCGGTGGGGGTCAGCAAGGTCAAGCAGGCCGGTGATTTCGCCGAGGCGCTGCAGCTGGCGCTGCGCCATGACCACAAGGTGCTGGTGGAGTCGGCCGTGCGCGGCCGCGAGATCGAGTGCGCCGTGCTCGGCAACGACCTGCCGCAGGCCAGTGTCTGCGGCGAGGTGGTGGTGCACGATGAGTTCTATGCCTACGACACCAAGTACATCAACCCCGACGGGGCGGACGTGGTGGTGCCGGCGACGATCGATGGCGATGGGCAGGCACGCATCCAGCAGATCGCGCTGCAGGCTTACCAGGTGCTGGAGTGTGCGGGCATGGCGCGGGTGGATGTGTTCCTCACCTCAGATGGGCAGATCGTCATCAACGAGATCAACACCCTGCCCGGCTTCACCCGCATCAGCATGTACCCCAAGCTGTGGGGCGCCAGCGGGTTGGGCTATACCGCGCTGATCACGCGGTTGATCGAACTGGCGCTGGAAAGGCACGCGGCCGATCGGGCGCTGGTGTAACCCGCTTGACCCGCTTTTGTAGAGTCGAGCTTGCTCGACTGGTGTTGGACAGTCGAGCACGGCTCGACTCTACAGAAAAAGCGGAAAAAGCAGTCGAGCAAGCTCGACTCTACTACCCGCGCTTGCGGAACATCGAGATCACCGCAAGGATCAGGAACACGACGAACAGGATCCAGGCGATGTTCGTGGCGGCACCGGCAATGCCGGAGAAGCCGAGCACGGCGGCGATGATGGCGATGACAAAGAAAATGATGGCGTAATGCAGCATGGCGTTCCTCGCGGGTGGTCCGGCCGGTGTGGCGTTGGGTCCATCCTGCGGATGTGCCGGTGTGCAACCGGTGACGGCGATCTCTGCGGCTGATGAAGCCTTCAGCGCCGTGACGCTGCCGTCACGACGCGGCCTTCAGCCGGCGCAGTCCTTCTTCGATGCTGACCTGCGGCACGTAGCCGAAATCACGACGTGCCGGTTCCATGCTGTACCAGTGCGGCGTGCACAGCTGTTCGGCCAGGAAGCGGGTCAGCGGCGGTTCGCCCGGCAGCCGCAGCAGCGGCCACAGGCGCTCGCTGATCGCGCCGATGCGATAGGCGGTCTTGAAGCTGAGGGTCTTCTCCACGGCCGGTGCACCGACGGCCGCCAGCAGCTTGTTGAGCAGCTCGCGCATCGGCAGCGGTTCGCCGTTGGAAATGAAATAGGCCTTGCCGGCACAGGCCGCACCCGGCGCCAGCGCATCCAGCGCAAGGAAGTGCGCCAGCGCGGCGTTGTCGATGTAGGTGGTGTCGACCTTGTTGCTGCCATCACCGACCAGGCGCAGGCGGCCCTGGCGGGCGCGCTGGGCCAAGCGCGGTACCAGCTGCTGGTCGCCCGGGCCCCAGATCAGCCGCGGGCGCAGCGCCACGGTGGCCAGCGCGGCGTCGTTGGCCGCCAGCACGCGCTGTTCGGCAATCGCCTTGGTCGCCGCATACGGCGCCTGGAAGTTCTCGCCGTAAGGCACTTCGTCCGCGCCCAGCCCTTCCACCGGATGGGTGGCGCGGTGGGTCACGCTGGGCGTGGAGGTGTAGACCAGCTTGCCGATGCCGTGCGCGCGGCAAGCGGCGATGACGTTGTCGGTGCCGACCACGTTGGCCTGGTGGTAGCTGTCGTAGCTGCCCCAGGCACCGGCCTTGGCGCCGTTGTGCAGCACCGCGTCGACGCCGGCCACCGCGTGCAGCACCGCCTGCGCATCGGCCAGGTCACCACGGATCTGGCCCACGCCCATCGCCTGCAGTTCCGGGTAGTGGCTGCGGTTGAAGGCCAGCACCTGGTGGCCACGTTCAAGCAGCCCGCGGCACAGCGCCTGGCCAAGGAAACCACCACCACCGGTGACCAGGATCTTCATGCGCGCTTCTCCAGTTGGGCGCGGGCCCAGACGGCGAGCTTCTCGCGGCCGATCTTGGCGTTGTGACGGATATCGACGGGGAAGGCCGGATGCACCAGGAAGTGCTGCAGGCCGGCCTCGGCAGCGTGGGTGGCCGCATGCGCGCGCAGGGTCTCCTGCAGCGCCGGGCTGTCGGACTGGCCGCGCTGCAGCTCCACGCACAGCACCGGCACCTGCGCACCGGCGGCGCCGACGCCCACCAGCGCGGTGCGGGCCACGCCGGGCACGGTGTTGAACACCGGCTCGATCTGTTCGGTGTACAGCGGCCCGTGCGCGGTTTCCACGCGCTGGGTCTTGCGCCCGCAGAACCACAGGCGGCCCTGCGCGTCGAAGTAGCCGACGTCGCCCATGCGGTGCACCACGCGGGTGCTGCCATCGGCCAGGGTTTCGCGGATCTTCGCCGCGGCGGTGGCCTGCGGGCGGTTGAAGTAGGTATCGGTGGCGGTGGGCCCGGCCACGGTGATCTCGCCCACCTCGCCGATGGCCAGCACGCTGGCCTGCGACCACTCGGGCAGCGGCGCATCGTCGATGGCGATGATGCGCACCTCGTTGGGCGCGACCACGCTGCCCACGCAGGTACCGGCACCGGCCTCGGTGGCGGCGCGGGTGCGCTCCAGTTCGCGGCCTTCGACCACGGCCACCGGCAGGCATTCGGTGGCGCCGTAGGGCGTCCAGAACTGCGCGTCGTCCGGCAGCAGGCGGCGGATGGTGGCCACCACGTCCGGCGGCACCGGCGCACCGGCCGAGGTCACCCGGCGCACCGTCGGCAGCGGCCGGCCGTACTTGGCAAGCACCCGCATCAGGGCCGGCGAACCGAACAGCTGGGTCACCCCGAAGCGCTGGATGGCATCGTGCAGGCGCGCCGGGTCGGCCTGCGCCGGCCGGGTCGGGTCCATGTCCGGGATGACCGAGGTCAGGCCCAGCGCGGGGTCGAACAGGGCGAACGGCGGGAAGGTCGGCAGGTCCACGCCGCCGGCCTCCATGCCGAAGGCGCTGCCCAGCAGCTGGATCTGGCCGACGAAGTGGCGGTGGCGGTAGACCACGCCCTTGGGCACGCCGGTGGAGCCGCTGGTGAACAGGATGGCGGCCATGTCCTCGCCATCGGTGGCGGCCAGCATCGGGCCGCCGCTGGCACCGGCGCGCTCCAGCGCAGCCAGGGTGGTCCCGCCCCAGCCCAGGCGGCGGCCGACGGTGACCAGGCGGGTGGCCGACGGCGCCCAGCGCAGCGCCAGCCGCGCCACGTGGGCCAGCGGGATGCCGATGAAGGCCTCCGGCTGCGCCTCGTCCAGGCACTGCTTCAGCGCGCGCTTGTCGATGCCCGGGTCGACCAGCACCGGCACCGCGCCCAGCTTGAACAGGGCGAACATCAGCAGGAAGAACTCCGGCGAGGGCCGCACCATCACCACCGTGCGCACGCCGCGGCCGATGCCGTAGCCGGCCAGGCCGGCGGCCATGGCGTCGCTGCGGGCGTCCAGCTGGCGGTAGTCCAGGGTCACGTCATAGGCGGCCATGCCGTTGCCGGCACCACGGCGGCCGGGGCAACGGATGGCGATCTGGTCAGGGCGTTCGCGGGCCAGTTCAGGCAGCCGCGCCGCGATATTGCAGGGTCCGTTCATCCGTTCATTGTCGCCGCTTACGGAATTTCTTGCGCGGCCGCCCGCTTCGTGGAAAATCCGCAGCCTCGTTCCCGATTCCCACTGCCGCCCGAGGCGGCTTGCCCATGCAACATCCCTGCATGACCTGCGGCGCCTGCTGCACCCAATACCGCGTGGCCTTCCACTGGATGGAATCGGACGAGGTCACCCCCGGCGGCGTGCCGCACCAGCTGACCGAAGTGCTGGACCCGCACCGCCTGTGCATGCGCGGCACGCACTCCAAGCCGGTGCGCTGCGTGGCGCTGGACGCGCAGATCGGCGTGTATTCGCGCTGCACCATCCACCCCAACCGGCCCAGCGTGTGCCGCGAGGTGGATGCGTCGTGGGAATACGGCAAGGCCAGCCCGCAGTGCGACAAGGCGCGCATCGCCTATGGCCTGGACCCGTTGACCGCGGCGGATTGGGAAGGCGGCGACAACAACCCGATCGCGGCCTGAGGCCTGGGATGGGGTCAGAGCCCTCTCTGCGAGAGGGATCCGACCCCGGGCCTGGATCGCGGCGTAGTGGTAGTGCCGGCCGCTGGCCGGCAACCTCATGAACCCGGCGCGCATTGCGCGCTTGCCGGCCAGCGGCCGGCACTACCGGGGGCAGACCCCGGGGCTGCTTACAGCGGGTTCGCGTCGAGGAAGGCGAGGATTTGCGGCACCAGCACTTCGTGCTTGTCTTCCAGCACGTAATGCCCGGCATCCTCGAAGGCGTGCACCTGGGCCTTCGGCAGCGCGGCCTGGAAGCCTTCCAGGAAGTGGTGGTCGAACACGAAGTCGCGCAGACCCCAGCCGATGAAGGCCGGGCGGTCGGCGAACGACGGCAGCGCCTGGCCGGCGCGCTCCAGCAGCGACCAGGCCTTGTCGGCCGGCGACAGCGGGATGTCCTGCATGAAGCGGATGGTGCTGATGCGGTTGGCGTAGCTGTTGTACGGCGACACGTAGGCGCGGCGCACGTCGGCCGGCATCTTCCGTTCCACGCCCAGCCACGAGGCACCGGACGAGAACGCATTGAAGGTGCGGATGATCCACTCGCCGATCTTCCAGTGGCGGCCCAGCCCGATCTGCCAAGGCATCTTCTTGGCCGCCGGCATCGGGAAGGCGGCGGTGTTGAGCACCACCAGGCGCTTCACCTGCGCGTGGTGCGACAGCGCCCAGCCGAAGCCGATCATGCCGCCCCAGTCGTGCACGGCCAGGGTGACCGGGCCGGTGACGCCCAGGTGCTTCAGCAGCGCCTCCAGGTCATCCACGCGCGACTGCAGGGTGTACTCGTAGCGCTGGTCGTCGGGCTTGTCCGACAGGCCCATGCCGATGTGGTCCGGCACGATGCAGCGGTACGTGTCCGACAGGCCGGCCACCAGCGTGCGCCAGTAATAGCTCCACGACGGGTTGCCGTGCACCATCACCACCACCTCGCCATCGCGCGGGCCTTCGTCGAGATAGCTCATCGACAGGCCGGGACGGACCTCGAAACGCTGCGGGTGGGCGGGGTAACCGGGGAGATTCATGGGCAGCTCTTCAGTAGTGGGACATCACTGCGCGACCGTGGGCGGCAGCATGTAATGTTGAGGGGAATGCAGGTTGTCGGAGAGCAGGCGCAGGTAGGCGGGGTGCAGGAACAGCTTTTCCTTGCCCATCCGCTGTTCCTGCAACATGCCCACGTCCACCAGCTCGCGCAGATAGCGTGCAGCGGTTTCGCGGCGTGCGACTCCGGCGTCGACGAGGTTCTGGATGCGGCAGTAGGGCTGACTGAACAAGACATCCACCAACTCGCGGCTGTAGATCTTGGGACGATGCGCGCGCACCCAATCGCAGGCCTGCTCGTGCAGCTGGCGGATGGCGTGGATCTTCGCACCCGTCCAACGCGCTGTGTCGGCGACCGCCTCCAGCATGTAAGCGATCCATGCCGCCCAGCCACCGTCGCGCGTGACGCCGAGCAACAGACGGTAGTAAGCCGCCTTGCGCTCGATGATGTAGCGCGAGAGGTAGAGCACCGGCACGTCAAGCAGATCCTGCTCCACCAGCATCAGCAGATTCAGTACCCGACCGGTGCGACCGTTGCCATCGGTGAAGGGATGGATCGCCTCGAACTGGTAATGCGCCACGGCCATGCGGATGAGCGGATCGATGTCCCGCTCTTCATGGATGAAACGCTCCCAGTTGGCCAGCTTTTCGCGCAGCAGGGTCTCACCCACCGGCGGCGTGTAGATCAGCTCACCGTTCTGCTGGTTGACCAGAGCCGTCCCAGGCACACGCCGCACCTGCATGTCCGCGTCCTTGATGCGGCTGCAGACCCGTTCAGCGGTATGGGTACAAAGCGGCCGTTCCGCCAATGACTGGAAGCCTTCCTGCAGTGCACTCCGATAGCGCAACGCTTCCCGGGTGGCCGGATCTGCTGCGCCTTGGTGGTCTGCAAAACGGAACAGTTCGTCGGTGGTGGTGACGATGTTCTCGATCTCCGAGCTTGCCTGCGCCTCAAGCAACGGGATGGTGTTGATCAGCACCGCCGGGTTGGGCAGGTGACCGGTGGCCTGCCGCAGCGAGGCCAGCGCCTTGTGAGCTTCGATGCAGGCCTTCAGCAGCGCCCGGGTTTCGAGCTCGGCGGCAGGCGGCAGCAGCGGCAGATCGTTGTAGGGCGTCTGGGCATCCATACGGCCGGCTCATGTCGATGGAATCGACATGATGCCGCTGATATGTCGAAAAAGTAACGTTTTTCGCGCATGAACCGCCAGAAAGGGACCAGTCCGCCCCGGTTACCAACGGGCATCGCGTCGGATCCGGTCCAGATCCGCCATACAGCGGATCCGGATAGGCTTACCAGACCACTTCAGCCATCGAGCAGTTCAGGCCCGAGCCGATGCCGAGCAGGGCGATGCGGTCGCCCTTCTTCAGCTTGCCCAGCTGCTTGAGCTTGCTCAGCACGATCGGCACCGAGGCCGGGCCGATGTTGCCGTGCTCGCCGAAGATGGTCATGACCTTCTTCGGGTCGATGCCGAAGTTCTTGATGAACGCGGCGGTGTGCGGCTGGCTGACCTGGTGGATGACGAACTGGTCCAGTTCCTCCACAGCCCAGCCGAGGGCGATCTTGGCAGCGGCAAAGGTCTTCTGCGCCAGCTTGATGCCTTCGATCAGCAGCAGGCGGGTGTCGGTGACCATGCGGTCCAGGTTGCCCAGGCACAGCTGGTTCCACTCGGTGGCCGAGCGGGTCACGCCACCCTTGTAGCGCGGGGCGTCGGGCACCAGCTCCGAGCGCGCCATCACCATGGCGGCGGCACCCGAACCGGTGGTCAGGGCGGCCAGCTCGTTGCGGAAGTCGTCGGCGGTGACGTCCGGGGCGGTCATCCGCTCCAGGGTCTTTTCGTACACCAGGTTGGCGGTCTCGCCATCCACCACCAGCGCGTAGTCGATGTCACCGCGCTCGAGCATGCGTGCGGCGATGTCCATGCCGTTGATGAAGGCCAGGCAGGCATTGGCGACATCGAAGGTCATGCACTCGTCGCTGACGCCGAGGTTGCCGGAGACGATGGAGGCCGTGGACGGCTCCAGGTAGTCGCGGCTGACCGAGGTGTTGACCAGCAGGCCAACCTGGCCGGCGGTGATGCCGGCGTCTTCCAGCGCCTTGCGGCCGGCCATGGTGGCGGCATCGGAGGCGAGGACGCCGTGGTCCCACAGGCGGCGGGCGTGGATGCCGGCGATATCGCCGAGCACGTCGGTGCGGATGCCGAGGCGATCCAACGTCGGCTGCAGCCGTTCGTTGATTTCCTTGGTCGTCAGCGTATGCGGCGCGTCGACGTGTGCCAGGCCGGCGATCGAGACATTCTTGAAGAGCATCGAGGTTAGCGCCAAGGCTCAGGCAAAAGGGGGCGCTATTCTATAACTCCGGGGCTTTAACCGCATCTTTACGAATTCAGCCTTGGCCGTATGGTGCCCGCTCAGCGCGGCGGGCACTGGAAGGCAGCGAAACGCTGGCTGCCGTCGGCCGGGGCTGCAGCGGCCTGCACGGCGTTGGCGCCGGCACTGGGGGCCTCGTTGCGGGCCAGGGTTTCCAGCTCTTCCTGCACGCGCAGCGGGTTGCGGTTGTAGAAGCCGACCTTGCTCTTCACGGTGACCACGACCTCACCCTTGGTGACGCAGCCCGCCGGCAGCGGGCCCGCCGGGAGCACGCGCACGGTCTTGCCGGCCGGTTCCATCGGCACCCAGGTGCAGGCCGTGACGGTGAGCAGCAGGGACGACAGCAGCAGAAGGCGCATGGGCAGATCCTGGAAGGGTATGGGGCGATTCTGCCTGAACAGCCTGAATCGGGGGTAGCCGGGGGTGGGGTCGGATCCCCCGCAGTGGGCTCTGACCCCAGATACACGAAGGGGTCGGAGCCCTCCCGATGGGAGGGATCCGACCCCATGCCGCGTCCAGCCTTATTTCTTGACCGGGTTGCCTTCGGCGTCGATCACGGTCACTTCGCCCAGCTTCAGCGCGCGCACGGCCGCTTCGGTCTGCTTGAGGTCACCCACCACCACCCAGGTCAGGCCCTGCGGCTTGATCGCGGCGGCGGCCTGCTGCACCTGGGCCGGGGTCATCGCCTCGATCTCGGCCTTGCGGCGCACCACGTAATCGTCCGGGCGCTTGAACTGCACGATGCTGCCGATGGTCGAGGCCACCGCAGCGGCGGTCTCATAGGCGCCCGGCAGGCTCAGGGTCTGGATGTTGCGGATGCGGTTGACCTCGGCCTCGGTGGCCGGCTTGCTGCCATCGGCGAACTCGGCGATCTCCTTGCGCATTTCCGCCAGGGCCGGACCGGTCTTGTCGATCTGCACCGGCGCCATCGCCATCCACGGGCGCTGGCCCACGGTGCTGCTGGCGCTGCTGCGGGCACCGTAGGACCAGTGCTTGTCCTCGCGCAGGTTCATGTTCAGGCGCGAGGTGAAGTCACCACCGAGCACGCCGTTGGCGATGTCGAAGCGGGTCGAGCCGGTGTCGCTGGACGGCGCCACTACCTGGCCGGCGAACAGGTTGGCCTGCACCGCACCCGGCTGGTCGATCAGGAACACGCGCGGAGCGGTCGGCACGGCCACGGCGGTGCTGGCCTTGATCACCGGCGCATCGCCGCTGGCCTTCCAGTCGCCCAGCTGCTTGTCCAGCAGCGGCACGATCTCGGCCAGGGTGGTGTCACCGACCACGATCAGGGTGCCGTCCTGCGGGCGCAGCCAGTCGCGGTGGAAGTCGACCAGGTCTTCGCGGCCCAGGCTGGTGATCGCCGCTTCGTCACCGCTGCCGGTGAACGGAATGGCGTACGGGTGGCCCTTGCCGTACAGCAGCGGCGGCAGCACGCGCATGGCCACCGCGTTCGGGTTGACCTTCTCCTGCTTGATGCCGGCGATCCACGAGGCCTTGACCCGGTCGATCTCGCCCTGCTCGAAGCGCGGCTCGCGCAGCAGGTCGCGGTACAGCGCCAGCGACGGCACCAGGTTCTCCTTCAGTGCCGACAGGTCGACGGTCACCGAATCCAGGCCGGCACCCGCGTCCAGGCTGGCACCCAGCGCGTCGGCAGCATCGGCGAAGGCCAGCGAACCCAGCTTGCCGGCACCTTCGGTCATCAGGTTCATGGTGAAGTTGGCGGTGCCCGGCTTGCGGCCCTGGTCGGCGGTGAAGCCTCCCGGGAACTGGTAGCTGAACTGCACCACCGGAATCTCGTGGCGCTCGGCCAGCACCACGGTGGTGCCGTTCTTCAGGGTGGCGCGCTGCAGCGCCGGGAACTTCAGCTGCGGGAACTCGCGGGTCTGCGGCACACCGGCTTTGCGGTCGACCTGTTCCGGCAGGGTGCTGTACTTGCTGTCCACGGCCGGCACGTTGAACGGCTTCGGTGTGGCCGAGGCTTCTTCCTGCAGCGCGACGCGCTCACCCGGCTCGACCACCAGGGTGTGGCTGCCCTTGTCCAGCCACTGCGCGCCCACGCGCTTGAGGTCGGCGGCGGTGGCCTTGTCGATGTTGGCCAGCGAGGTGCGGAAGCAGCCCGGGTCGCCGGTGTAGACCGCGCACTCGGCCAGCGCGTCGGCCTTGCCGCCGAAGCCACCGATGCGCTCGATGCCGCGGATGAAGCCGGCGCGGAAGCCGGTCTTGGCGCGCGACAGCTCGTCGGCGGTCGGGCCGTCCTTCAGCAGGCGCTCGATCTCCTCATCGATGATCTTCTCGACCTGGGCCGGGTCCTGGCCCTGCTTCACGGTGGCCATGACCATGAAGTTGGAGCCCAGCTGCGAGCCGTAGGCACCGGCGCTGATGTTGTCCACCAGCTTGTCCTGGTGCTGCAGGCGCTGGCTCAGGCGCGAGGACTTGGCGCCACCGAGGATCTGCCCCAGCAGCTGCAGCTGGTCGATGTCGGTGGTGCCGACCTGGGCCACGTTCCAGGCGCGGTAGATGCGCGCCTGCGGCACCTTGTCGGTCATCACTTCACGGGTGTCGGCATCGCGCTTGGCGACGTCCACCTTCGGCTGGGCCATGGTCGGGCCGGCCGGAATGCTGCCGAAGTACTTGGCGGCCTTTTCCTTGGCGGTGGCCAGGTCGATGTCGCCGGCCAGCACCAGCACCGCGTTGTTGGGGCCGTACCAGGTGCGGAACCAGGTCTTGACGTCATCCAGCGAGGCGGCGTTGAGGTCGTTCATCGAACCGATGACGCTGTGGTGGTACGGGTGGCCGACCGGGTACAGCGAACGGTTGATCTTCTCCCACACCTGGCCATAGGGCTGGTTCTCGCCCTGGCGCTTCTCGTTCTGCACCACGCCGCGCTGCTCATCCAGCGCCGCCTGGTCGATCGCACCGACGAGGTGGCCCATGCGGTCCGATTCCATCCACAGCGCCATGTCCAGCGCAGTGGTCGGCACGTTCTCGAAGTAATTGGTGCGGTCGGTGTTGGTGGTGCCGTTCTGGCCGGTGGCACCGACCTGCTTGAAGGGCTCGAAGTACTCGCCGTCGTGGTTCTCGCTGCTCTGGAACATCAGGTGTTCGAACAGGTGCGCGAAACCGGTACGGCCGGCCGGCTCGTCCTTGCTGCCCACGTGGTACCAGATGTTGACCGCCACGATCGGCGCCTTGCGGTCGGTATGCACGATCACGCGCAGGCCGTTGGGCAGGGTGAACTGCTCGAACGGGATATCGACCTTGGTGGCGGCGGCCGGCTTGGCCGCCAGTGCGGCGGTCGGCGCAAGCGTGCCGAGGGCGGTACTGAGGGCGACGGCCAGCAGCGCGGTGCGCGGGCGCAGGGCGAGAGACATTTCCGGATCCTTGGTCACGTTGGTGAATCGCGATCCTAGCGCGCGGGCGCGGGGTCCGGTATCGGCCACCAGTCACTGGGGGTGTTTGCCGCCCAGGGCCTCCCCGGCCCGCTTCGAGGCGGTCACGGCCCGCCCGGTTCATGGTCCGGACAGTGTCCACCGCCGTTCGAACGGACAGGTGTCCGCCCTGCGGACACTCTTCACTCGCCTCGAAACCCTTTCAAATCAATGGCCTGTAGTTGGCACGGGGATTGCTTTGTATATCCCGTGCCAGGAAGGGCTTCAGATCAAAAATGACTGGATGCTGAACAAAAGCAGGGAGTTGAAAATTTTCCTTGCAAGCCCCGAATCGGTGTACTACCTTACTACCACACCACCGCTCACCAACACTAAACAGGCCCCGTCATGAACACCAAGACCATTGCCATCGCCATCGCCCTGATTGCCGGCACCGCGGTTGTTTCGTCGGTGCAGGCCTCCGAATCCATCAAGACCCTGTCCACCGTGCAGGTCCGCCCGGCCGCCGACCAGCTGGCCCAGCAGGCCTGGGAACAGGCCAGCGGCATCGTCACCCTCGCCACCGTGGAAGTGCGTCCCAGCGCCGACCAGCTGGCCGAGCGCGACGGCTTCATCGCCGCCCCGGTCGCTGCCGCCCTGCCGATCACCACCCTGGCCGCCGTCGAAGTGCGCCCGAGCCTGGAACAGCGCGTGGCCCTGGCCGCCGAGCTGGAAGCCCAGCGCTACGCCGCCACCCTGGCCGCCGCCGCCACCAGCGTCGCCAACCAGGTCATCACCAACCTGCCGGCCCTGCAGGTGCGCCCGAGTTCTGCCGATCTGCAGGCCCTGGCCACCGAAACCGCCCAGGTCCTGCTGCGCCCGTAAGCGGCGTCCGCCCTGCCCCGTGCAGGGCGTGCGCCGTAATGGCGGCATCGGTCGCAGGTACACTGCAGCGATGAATGCCGCGCCCCTGTTCCACGTGATCCTGTTCCAACCGGAAATCCCGCCCAACACGGGCAATGTGATCCGGCTCTGCGCCAACACCGGCGCGCAGCTGCACCTGGTCGAACCACTCGGGTTCGCACTGGAAGACAAGCAGCTCAAGCGCGCCGGGCTGGACTACCACGAGTATTCGCGCCTGCAGGTGCACCCCGACCTGGACACCGCGCTGGCGCGCATCGCGCCCAAGCGGCTGTTCGCCCTGAGTACCCGGGCCAGCGTGCGCTATGACAGCGTCGGGTTCGAAGAAGGCGATGCCTTCCTGTTCGGGCCGGAAAGCCGCGGCCTGCCGCAGGACCTGCTCGATGCCCTGCCCGAAGGCCGCCGCCTGCGCCTGCCAATGCGCCCGGACAACCGCAGCCTCAATCTGTCCAACACCGTGGCCGTGGTGATGTACGAGGCCTGGCGCCAGCACGGGTTTGCCGGCGGCGCGTGATCCCGCGCACGGCCGGCATCTGCAGTAGATCCACGCCATGCGTGGATGTCAGTAGATCCACGCCATGCGTGGATGGCCGTCAAAACGCGCTGATCCCGGTCAGCTCCCTGCCGATCACCAGCTGGTGCACGGTCTCGGTGCCTTCATAGGTGATCACCGATTCCAGGTTCAGCGCATGCCGGATCGCCACGTGCTCGGTGGTGATGCCCGCGCCGCCCAGCAGGTCGCGGCATTCGCGGGCGATATCGATCGCCATGCGGCAGTTGTTCCACTTGGCCAGGCTGACCTGCTGCGGCTGCAGCTGGCCGGCTTCCTTCAGGCGGCCCAGCTGCAGGGCCAGCAGCTGTGCGGTGGTGATGCGGCGGGCCATCTCGGCCAGCTTGATCTGCGCACTCTGGGTGGCCGCCAGCGGGCGGCCGAACAGCACGCGCTCCTTGGCGTAGCCCAGCGCCTCATCGAGGCAGGCGATGGCCGAACCGATCGGGCCCCAGCTGATCCCGAAGCGGGCCTGGGTCAGGCAGCCCAGCGGGCCCTTCAGGCCCTTCACGTTCGGCAGGCGGTGGCTGTCGGGCACGCGCACGTCATCGAAGTACAGCGCACCGGTCAGCGAGGCGCGCAGGCTCATCTTGTGCTTGATCTCCTGCGTGGTGAAGCCGGCCATGCCCTTTTCCAGCACGAAACCCTGGATGCCGTCCTCGGTCTGCGCCCAGACGATGGCCAGGTCGGCCACCGGGCCGCTGGTGATCCACATCTTGCTGCCGTTGATGCGCCAGTCACTGCCGTCGCGCACCGCGCGGGTCTTCATGCTGGCCGGGTCGGAGCCGCCGTGCGCCTCGGTCAGGCCGAAGCAGCCGATCAGCTCGCCGCGCGCCATCGCCGGCAGCCACTGGCGACGCTGTTCCTCGCTGCCGTAGGCGTAGATGGGGTACATGCACAGCGAGCTCTGTACCGACACGAAGCTGCGCAGACCGGAATCGCCGCGCTCCAGCTCCTGGCAGATCAGGCCGTAGCTGACCGCACCGAGGTCGCCGCCACCGTATTCGGCCGGCAGGGTCGCGCCGAGCAGGCCCAGTGCCGCCACCTCCGGCACCAGCTCCTCGGGGAAGCGGGCCTGGTCGAAGGCATCGCCGATGATCGGCAGCACGCGCTCGTTGGTGAAGCGGGCCACGCTGTCCTGCACCGCGCGCTCTTCCTCGCTGAGCAGGGAACGGACATCGAACAGATCGTACGGATGCAAAGCCATGGCACTCACGCGCAGTCAGGACCGGGCCATTGTCGGTCATTCGGGGCCGGGACATTACGCTGCACTGCAGCAATCGTGCGGTGAACGGCGTCTATCTAGCTCGATCACGCGCGGCCCGGTACCCTGACACATTCAAACAACCGTTTCGCTCGTGGCCGCACGCGCGATTCCCAGGCACCGCCGGTGGCCCCGATGCCGGCCCTACCCACGAGTCATGCAATCGATGAGCGCTGAAGCCAACGCCCTGCCCCCGCGTGAAGTAATGGAATTCGACGTGGTGATCGTCGGTGCCGGCCCGGCCGGCCTGGCCACCGCGATCCGCCTGCGCCAGCGCGCGGTGGAAGCCGGCCGCGAGCTGTCGGTGTGCGTGCTGGAAAAGGGCTCCGAGCCGGGCGCGCACGTGCTGTCCGGCGCGGTGATGGACCCGCGCGCGCTGACCGAACTGTTCCCGGACTGGGCCGAGCGCGGCGCACCGCTGAAGCAGAAGGTCACCCGCGACGAGTTCCTGTTCCTCAGCGAGACCGGCGCGCGCAGCACGCCCAACGCGCTGCTGCCGGAGTGCTTCCACAACGAAGGCAACTACATCATCAGCCTGGGTGAAGTCACCCGCTGGCTGGCGCAGCAGGCCGAAGCGCTGGAAGTGGCGATCTTCCCCGGCTTCGCCGCCGCCGAAGTGCTGTACGGCGACAACGGTGAAGTGGTCGGCGTGGCCACCGGCGACATGGGCATCGAGAAGGACGGCAGCATCGGCCCGGCCTTCGAGCGCGGCATGGCCCTGCACGCCAAGTACACGATCTTCGGCGAAGGCGCGCGCGGCCACCTCGGCCGCCAGCTGATCGCCCGTTACAAGCTGGATGAAGGCAAGGACCCGCAGGCCTACGGCATCGGCATCAAGGAGCTGTGGCAGATCGACCCGGCCAAGCACGAGCCGGGCCTGGTGGTGCATGCGGCCGGCTGGCCACTGGACAACGACACCTACGGTGGCGCGTTCCTGTACCACGCCGACGGCGGCAAGGTCGCCATCGGCTATGTGGTCGGCCTGGACTACAAGAACCCGTGGCTGAGCCCGTTTGAGGAATTCCAGCGCTTCAAGACCCACCCGTCCATCCGCAGGCACCTGGAAGGCGGCACCCGCATCGGCTACGGCGCCCGCGCCATCACCGCCGGTGGCCTGATGTCGCTGCCGAAGACGGTGTTCCCCGGTGGCGCGCTGGTCGGCTGCGAGGCCGGCTACCTCAACGTCAGCCGCATCAAGGGCAGCCACGCCGCGATCAAGACCGGCATGCTGTGCGCCGATGCGGCCTTCGATGCCCTGGCCGCCGACCGCCAGCACGACGAACTGGACGCCTACCCGAAGGCGTTCGAAGCCAGCTGGCTGTTCACCGAGCTGCAGCAGGCCAAGAACTTCAAGCAGTGGTTCAAGAAGGGCCAGACCGTGGCCACGCTGATGACCGGCATCGAGCAGTGGCTGCTGCCCAAGCTGGGCGTGCGCAACCCGCCGTGGACCCTGCGCCACAGCACCCCGGACCACGCCTGCCTGGAACCGGCGGCCAAGCACACGCGCATCGCCTATCCCAAGCCCGACGGCGTGCTGACCTTCGATCGTCTCAGCTCGGTGTTCCTGAGCAGCACCAACCACGACGAGAACCAGCCCAGCCACCTGACGCTGAAGGACGCCAGCGTGCCGGTGCAGGTGAACCTGGCCGAGTACGCCGGCCCGGAAGCGCGCTACTGCCCGGCCGGTGTGTACGAATTCGTCGGCGAAGGTGACAGCGCGCGCCTGCAGATCAACGCGCAGAACTGCGTGCACTGCAAGACCTGCGACATCAAGGACCCCACCCAGAACATCGTCTGGGTGACCCCGCAGGGCGGCGGCGGCCCGAACTACTCGGGCATGTGATGACGCCGGGCTGCGACCGCATGTCGCAGCCCGCTGCCGCGGGCGCACCGTTATCCTGCCCGCCCATGCGCGCCCTTCGCCTGCCCCTGCTGCTGACGTTCGTCCTGGTGGCCAGCGCCTGCCAGCGCACGCCATCGGAACCGCTGACGCCAGCACAGGCGCGGCTGCAGGCCCAGCAGCAGGCCTTCGAGATCTGCGCCGGCTGCCACACGGTCAAGGCCGGTGGCATCCACCGCTTCGGCCCCAACCTGCACGGGGTGATCGGCCGCCGCGCCGGCAGCCTGCCCGACTACGCCTATTCGGACGGCATGCGCCGCGCCGGCTTCGTGTGGAGCGCGCAGACCCTGGACACCTTCCTGCAGTCGCCCACCCACGTGGTGCCGGGCACGCGCATGTACAACGCCTTCCCCAGTGCCGAACGCCGCGCGTTGGTGATCGCCTACCTGCAGGAGCAGGCATCGCAGTAGCCGGCCACTCAGCCTGCCAGCCGTTGCAGCTGCTGCTGCAGGTGCTGCACGAACTGGTCGATCTGCTGCAGCACCGGCGCCGCATCGGCATCGCTGGCCTGCTGCAGCTGCTGTTCCAGCGCCGCCGCGCGCTCGGCCAGGCCACGCGCGCCCACCGACCCCAACGCGCCGCCCATGCGGTGCAGCTGCTGGATCGCACTGGCGCGATCACCTTCGCCCAGCGCCCGCTGCAGCTGCGCGATGTCCGCCGCGCTGGCCTGCAGCAGGCTGTCACGCAGCTGGGTGGCCACCTGCAGTGAGCCGAAGCGCTGCTGCAGGGCGGCCAGGTCTGGCAGTTCCAGCGCAGGCGCGTCATCGCTTGCCCGTGCCGGTGCTTCGGCCGTCGGCTCCGCCTCCAGTGCCGCCGCCTGCGGCAACCAGCGCAGCAGCGCCTGCCGCAGGGTGGCCAGCGACAGCGGTTTGGCCAGCACATCGTCCATGCCGGCGTCGCGGCAGCGGCGTGCATCATCGTTGAGCACGCTGGCGGTCAGCGCCAGGATCGGCAGGCGCGGCTGGCCGTTGCGGCTTTCGCGTTCACGCAGCAGGCGGGCGAAGGCGAAGCCATCCAGCACCGGCATGCGGCAGTCGGTGATCACCAGGTCGAACGTCTCCACCGACAGGCGGTCCAGCGCCTGCTGGCCGTCGTCCACCAGCACATGCGGCACGCCCAGCTGCTGCAGGCGCCAGGCCATCATTGCCTGGTTGGTGGGATGGTCCTCCACCACCAGCACGCGGGCCTCGCGCAGCGCCGGCGGCAGCAGCGCGGTCTGTTCCTGTTCGGACAGCAGCGCCTGCACGTCATCGGCACGCGCCTCCACCAGCGACAGCAGCACCTCCACCCGCGTGCCCTGGCCCAGCACGCTGTGCAGGGAAATCTCGCCACCCATCTTCTGTACCAGGCGATGGCAGATGCTCAGGCCCAGGCCGGTACCGCCGTGCTCGCGCTGGATGTGTGCGCCGGCCTGGGCAAACGGTGCGAACAGGTGCGGGATCTGCTCGTCGGCAATCCCGATGCCGGTGTCCGAGACGGTCAACCGCAGCGGCTGGCTGCCCTCCTCGGTGGTGGCACCGAGCACATCCACCTGCAGGCGTACGCTGCCCTGCGCGGTGAACTTGATGGCGTTGCTGAGCAGGTTGAAGATGATCTGCCGCACGCGCACGCCATCGACCTCATGCGCCTGCGCCAGCCGCGGATCGATCTCCACCTGCAGGTCCAGGCCTCGCACGGTGGCCTGCGCCGACAGCAGCCGGCACACGCTTTCCAGCAGCGGCCGCAGCGGCATCGGCACCGGCGCCAGGCGCAGCGCGCCGGCTTCCATGCGCGAGTAGTCGAGGATGTCATCGAGGATCTGCCGCAGCATCTGCGCGGAATCCTCGATCACCCCGATGATGCGCTGCTGCTCCTGGTCCAGCGGCGAATGCGAGAGCACTTCCAGCATGCCCAGCACGCCGCTCATCGGCGTGCGGATCTCATGGCTCATGGTGGCCAGGAAGCGCGATTTGGCTTCCACCGCCTGCTCGGCCTCGACCTTGGCCGTCGCCAGTGCATCGGCCTGCGCGCGCGCTTCGCTCACGTCCACCCAGTAGCCGCTCCAGGTCACCGCACCGGCGTCAGCCGAGTACGGGTGCGCCTGGGTGCGCACCCAGCGCGCGTTGCCATTCTCGGTGCGCACCCGGAACTCGAACGACAGCGGTGCGAAGCTGCGCGCAGCCAGGGCGGTGCCACGCACGATGAGCACGCGATCCTCCGCGTCGATACGCTGCAGCAGCGCATCGGCATCGTCCATCGCCTGCTGCGGCGAGATGCCGAACAGGGCCTGCACGTCGCCGGCGATGAAGGGAAAACTGAGTGCGCCATCGGCGGCGCGACGGGCCTGGTAGACGATGGCCGGCAGGTTGTCGGTGACATCGGCCAGGCGCTGCTCCACATGCCGGCGCCCGGCCACTTCACGGCGCAGGCGCCAGTAGCCCAGCGCATAGACGAACAGCCCGCTCAGCAGGATCAGCAGCAGCGGGATGCCCCAGCGCTGCAGGGTGCTCCACTGCACGCCGTGGTGGTACTCGGTGGCCAGCCAGTCGTCGCGCAGGGCCTCGCGTTCGCGCGGCGTCATCTGCAGCAGCAGGCGGTCGAAGGTGGTGGCCAGTGCGGCATAGCGGCGGTCGACGGCCAGCGCCAGTTCGTCGTTGAAGTTGGCCGGGGCGGCGATCTGCAGGCGGCCGGCGAACTGGTTGCGCAGCAGCTGGTCGACCAGCGCCAGGTTGCCCACGTAGGCGTCGGCCTCGCCATCGGCCAGGCGCTGCATCGCCTGTTCGGCACTGCGCGTGGGAATGATGCGCGCCAGCGGTGCCTGCTGCAGCACGTAGCCACGCACCCGTTCCGGGTCGGACAGCAGCACGCGCTTACCCTGAAGGTCGGACAGGCCCAGCAGCACCGGGCTGTCGCGGGCGGTCACGATGACGTTGGGCACGCTGATGAAGGGCTGGCTGAACACCCAGTCCGGGCCCAGGTACTGCGAATCGATCGGGATGCCCATCACCGCCTGCAGATCACCGCGCTTTGCCTTGGCTCGCACGTCGAACCAGTCGTGGCTGGGGTCGACCTGCAGGTGGGCACCGGCCTGCCGCAGGCGCTGCAGGTACTCGCTGGCCAGGCCGCTGGGCTGGTCGTTGTCGTCGGCGAAGGACAACGGTGCCGCATTGGGCGCGAAGCCGATCTTCAATGATTCCTGCAGCACGCGCTTCTCGGCCTGGCTGAGCGCCAGCTGCGCGGACGCCGACCACGTCAGCGGCGGCAGCCAGTGCTCCATCAACGCCTCGCGCTGCGAGGGGCTGCTGGCCGCCAGCGCCACATCCAGCGCTTCTGCCAGCGGCTGGCTGCCAGTGGGCACGCCGAAGTGCAGGCGCTCGGGCGGCAGATCGCTGGGCCGCAGCATCACCACGCCGTCGATCTTCCTCAGCGCGATCAGTTCGGTGGCGACGTAGGCATTGCCGATGAAGACGTCCGCCTTGTCGTCTCTGACCATGGCGAGCGCTGTCTGCGTGTCATTTGCGACAAGCTGCCGGGCCCGCGGGAAGCGCGCACGCACCTGCGGGGCGGTCATGAAGTCCTGTTCGATGACCACCCGCAGCCCGTCAAGGTCCGGCGTTTCGGATGCGCGCAGATCACCCGGCCGCCCGACGATCGCCAGCGGCGCTTCCACATACGCGCGGGTATAGACCATGCAGCGGGCGCGTTCGGGACTGAGCGCGGTGTTCATGACCACGTCGATCTCGCCGCGGCATGCCGCATCCAGCACGGCATTCCAGTCCGGATAGCGACGGAACTGCAGTTCCACGCCGAGTTGACGAGCCAGAAGCGACAGGTACTCTGGTCCCAGGCCGGTCGGCTGGCCCTGCTGCAGGTCCTCGAACGGTGGCCAACCGCTGTCATACTGGCCCGCAACGATGACGGGATGCGCGGCCAGGAACTGGCGCTGCAGGACGGTCAACGGCAGGGGGCCCGGTTCGGCCTGCGCCAGCACGGACAGGCCCAGCAGCCCCAGCAAGAGGACCCATCCACGCACTGCCCGGTTCCGCATCTGCGACGTTCTCCCAGAAACCCGCCTGGTACCGCGCAGCTCGCGGCCGGCACTGCCCGAAAGGCCATACTAGAGCATGACCTTGCGCATCATCATCGCAGACGACCACCCCGTGGTACGCATCGGCACCCGTGCCGTGATCGAGGCCAGCGGCGTCGGCCGGGTCGTCGGCGAAGCGGAGAGCGTGCAGGCGCTGATGGCCGTGCTGGCCAGCCAGCCCTGCGACATGCTGGTGACCGACTACTCGATGCCCGGCAGCGCCCAGGCCGATGGCTTCGCGATGATCGGCATGATCCGCCGGCGCTACCCCGACCTGCCGGTGCTGATGCTCAGCGTGTCCAACAACCTGGCCATCCTGCGCATGGTGCTGGACTGCGGCGTGCTTGGCCTGGTCGACAAGAGCTCGTCGATGGAGGAACTGCCGCAGGCCATCCAGACGGTGTATCGCGGCCAGTCCTACATCAGCCGCAGCCTGCGCGAACGGGTGGAGGAAGCGGGCAGCTGGCGCATGCGCGAGGGGGATGGCAAACCGCTGTCACCGCGCGAGGTGGAAGTGCTGCGCCTGCTCGGCACCGGGATGACGGTCAAGGAAATCTCCCTGCAGCTGCACAAGAGCGTCAGCACCATCAGCCGACAGAAGGGCGATGCGATGCTCAAGTTGGGCCTGAAGGGCGACGCCGAACTGTTCGATTACCTGCGCGACGGGAAAATCTGAGAACTGGATCTCAGTTCCACGGAACTGCCCCAGGCTTCACGCCCGCCTCCCCCTGTGATCGCCGTCGCAGCTGTGCCATGACCCGCGGCGATGGGCCACTGACCCCGTTGCCGCTTTCCTGAAGGAAACGTGTCGGCCCAGCGTAGCTGCAGCGCCCGTTCAGGCGGATTTTCAGGTGCGCTTCATCGCCCATGACGCCAGATGAATACGCACGCCGCAGGCTGCCCAGGCGCAATGTTCCGACAATGTTGGAAGACCAGTTTGGACAGCACGGCAGCCAGGGCGCCCCCGCCCTCCCTGCCCACCGTGGCAAGCCCCAGACAGGAGAACCGAACATGATCAGTACGTCCGCAATCAGCTTCCGTGGCCTGGCGATGGCCCTTGCCCTGCTGGCCGGCGTGGCGGTGGTCAGCGATGCCAGCGCGATGTCGAGGAAGGACAAGCGCACCGTGGTCGGTGCGGTGGTGGGCGGCGTGGCCGGCCATCTGATCTCCAACGGCGACCCGACCGCGACCGTCGGCGGCGCGGTAGCCGGTGGTGCCATCGGCAACCTGACCACCAAGGACCACCACGACCGCCGCTATGACCGTCGCTACGACAACCGTCGCTACGACCGCGGCTACAACCGGGGTTACAGCCGCGGCTACCACGACCGTGGCCATGACCGCCGCCATTACCACGACCGCGGCCGTCATCGCGGCTGGTAAGCGCGCCGCCGCTTGATGATTCCGGCAACGGGCAGATCCTGGATCTGCCCGTTTTCGTTTCCGCCAGCGCGGGTTGCGCCGGCAGCGCCCATGGCGTTGAATGCGCAGCCTTGGTGACTCCTTTCCGGGCAGCGGCTGCGGCATGACTTCTTCCCCCCATCGCGTGCAGGGCCTCAACAACGACGAGGTCGCCGCCGACTGGCCGGCAATCAGCGCCGACGAAGTGGCGTGGCTGTGCACGCAGTATCCGGCACTGGCGACGGACAGCACGCTGCACTGGCACAGCCCGCGCCCGCTGTCGGCGGCGGCGATCGTGCAGGGCGCGATGGGCCGGGTGTTCATCAAGCGCCACCACCACAGCGTGCGCAGCGCCGCTTGCCTGCAGGAAGAACACCGTTTGATCGCCCATCTGGCCGCGCACGGCGTGCCGGTGGTGCAGGTGCTGGCCACCGCTGATGGCGCGACTGCGGTCGAGCATGGGCCGTGGACCTACGAGCTGCACGCGGTCGGCGCAGGCGCGGACCTGTACCGCGATGCGGTGTCGTGGTCGCTGCTGACCGACAGCGCGCAGGCACTGCAGGCCGGGCGCACGCTGGCGCGCCTGCACCAGGCCTCGGCGAGTTTCCACGCGCCCCAGCGCAGCACCCACATCCTCGTGGCGCGCGACGACCTGATCCGCGCCGACGATCCCATCGCCGCGCTGCAGGCCGACCTGCCGAACCGCCCCGGCCTGGCCCGCTATCTGGCGCGCATTCCCTGGCGGGCACAGCTGCGCGCGGAAGTGCTGCCCTGGCACAAGGGCCTGGCCACGCGCCTGCGCGACGAGCCACGGCTGTGGGCGCACAACGATTGGCACGTCTCCAACCTGCTGTGGGATGCCGACGGCGCGGTGGCCACCGCGCTGGATTTCGGCCTGGCCTCGCCCACCAGCGCACTGTTCGATCTGGCCACCGCCATCGAGCGCAACGCCGTGGCCTGGCTGGAACTGGAACGCGGCGACGACGCCGTGCGCATCGACATCGCCCTGGCGCTGCTGCAGGGCTACCGCGAGGTGCTGCCGCTGTCGGCCGGGCGCGTGCAGCTGCTGGCCGACCTGTTGCCGATGGTCCATTTCGACTTCGCACTGTCCGAAGTGGAGTATTTCGAAGGCATCACCGGCTCCACCGCCAATGCCGACGTGGCCTGGCAGCCGTTCATGCTGGGGCACCCGGCGTGGTTCCATACAAAGGCAGGCCAGGCCTTGCTGCAGGCGCTGCGCGCGGCGGCGTGAGGTTGGGTGGGGGGGGGGGGGGGCGGGGGGGCCGGGGGGGGGGGGGGGCG
>NZ_JACVTV010000069.1:0-22655 GCF_016624625.1 Stenotrophomonas sp. S41
GGAAATACGCAGCGTGCCTGTGTGCGCACCGTAGCACGGCCAAGTGGAGCGGGGCAGGGGGGCGGGGCAGGGGGCTGGGCTACACTCGGCGGTTCTTTCACCAGGGGCCGCTCGATGCGCTCGAACCTGCTTGCATTCTCCGTCGTCGCCAGCCTCGGGCTGGTCCAGGTCGCCCATGCCGCCGAAGGCATGTGGGTGCCGCAGCAGCTGCCGGAAATCGCCGGCCCGCTGCAGAAGGCCGGCCTGAAGCTGTCCCCTGAACAGCTGGCCGACCTGACCGGCGACCCGATGGGCGCGGTGGTCGCGCTCGGCGGCTGCACCGCCAGCTTCGTCTCCCCGCAGGGCCTGGTGGTCACCAACCACCACTGTGCCTACGGCGCCATCCAGCTGAACTCGACCGCGCAGAAGAACCTGATCAAGGACGGCTTCAACGCGCCCAAGCTCAGCGATGAACTGAGTGCCGGCCCGAACGCACGCGTCTTCGTGCTCGACCAGATCACCGACGTCACCGCCCAGGCCAAGGCCGCCATCGCTGCCGCCGGCAAGGATCCGCTGGCCCGCAGCCGCGCCCTGGATGCCTTCGACAAGGCCCAGGTCGCCGCCTGTGAAGCCGATGCCGGCTTCCGCTGCCGCCTGTACTCGTTCAGCGGCGGCAACACCTACCGCCTGTTCCGCAACATGGAAATCAAGGACGTGCGCCTGGTCTACGCGCCCCCGGGCAGCGTCGGCAAGTTCGGCGGCGACATCGACAACTGGATGTGGCCGCGCCACACCGGCGATTTCTCGTTCTACCGCGCCTACGTCGGCAAGGACGGCAAGCCGGCGGCGTTCTCGGCCGACAACGTGCCCTACCAGCCCAAGCACTTCCTGAAGTTCGCCGACCAGCCGCTGGGTGCCGACGACTTCGTGATGGTGGCTGGCTACCCGGGCCGCACCAACCGCTACGCCCTGGCCGGTGAGTTCAACGAGACCGCCAGCTTCACCTACCCGACCATCGCCCGCCACTACAACGCGGTGCTGAAGATGATCGACGAGGCCGGCAAGGCCGACCCGGACGTGAAGGTGAAGTACGCCGCCACCGCCGCCAGCATGAACAACGTGGCCAAGAACTACCTGGGCCAGCTGGAAGGCTTCAAGCGCATCGACGCGGCCGGCCAGAAGCAGGCCGAAGAAGCGGCCGTGCTGGCCTGGCTGAAGAAGCAGGGCGCCGCCGGCAAGCCGGCCCTGGCCGCGCACGCGCAGCTGCTCAAGCACCTGGATACCAGCAAGGCCACGCGTGAGCGCGACCTGTTCGTGTCGCAGTTCAACAACACCTCGGCCGTCAGCGCCGCCATCACCCTGTACCGCCTGTCGATCGAGCGCACCAAGCCGGACGCCGAGCGCGAAGCCGGCTACCAGCAGCGCGACCTGACCACCATCGAAGGTGGCCTGAAGCAGATGGACCGCCGCTACGTGGCGAAGATGGACCAGCAGCTGCAGACCTACTGGCTGGACCAGTACGTGTCCCTGCCGGCCGCGCAGCGTGACAACGAAGTGCTGAACAAGTGGTTGGCTGGCAGCGACGAGGCAGCCGTGAAGTCGCTGGTCGGCAAGCTGTCGGGCACCCAGCTGGGCAGCCTCGACACGCGCCTGAAGTGGTTCAGCGCCGACCGCGCCGCCTTCGAAGCCAGCACCGATCCGGCCATTCAGTACGCCGTGGCCGTCATGCCGGCGCTGCTGAAGCAGGAAGAACAGCGCAAGATCCGCGAAGGCGAATCGCTGACCGCGCGTCCGCTGTACCTGCAGGCCGTGGCCGACTACAAGAAGAGCCAGGGCGAGTTCGTCTACCCGGATGCCAACCTGTCGCTGCGCATCACCTTCGGCAACGTCATGGGCTATGGCAAGGACGGCGTGCAGTACACCCCGTTCACCACCCTGGAAGGCGTGGCCGCCAAGGAAACCGGCGAAGATCCGTTCGATTCGCCGAAGGCGCTGCTCGATGCAGTCAAGGCCAAGCGTTACGGCGGCCTGGAAGACAAGCGCATTGGTTCGGTGCCGGTGAACTTCCTGTCCAACCTGGACATCACCGGCGGCAATTCCGGTTCGCCGGTGCTGGACGCGCACGGCAAGCTGGTCGGCCTGGCCTTCGACGGCAACTGGGAATCGGTCAGCTCCAACTGGGTGTTCGATCCGGTGATGACCCGCATGATCGCCGTGGACAGCCGCTACATGCAGTGGATCATGCAGGAAGTGGCGCCGGCGCCGCAGCTGCTGAAGGAACTGAACCTGGCGAAGTAAGGTAGTGCCGGCCGCTGGCCGGCAACCATGCGCAAACCTGAAGCCCCGCGACCCTGGTCGCGGGGTTTTTTCATGCCCTGACCGGCCCGGTCCGCCGAACAGGTATCATCCCTGTTCCGCGTACTTCACAGGATGTGAACGAAACGCGGAAACCTCCTCCCCCCAGGACCCCTTGTTCGCATGCGCATCCTGCTTGCCCGTCACGGCGAAACGCCGTGGAACGCCGAAGGCCGCTACCAGGGCCAGATCGACATCCCGCTTTCGCCCATCGGCGAAGCCCAGGCCCAGGCCCTGGGCGCCCGTCTCGCTTCGGTGGACATCACCCGTGCGGTGGCCTCGCCGCTGTCGCGCGCCCAGCTGACCGCCCAGCTCGCCCTCGGTGCCGACCGCGCCGCCATGCTGCAGACCGAACCGGAACTGCAGGAAATCGCCCACGGTGAGTGGGAAGGCCTGCTGGCCAGCGAGATCAACGAAAAAGACCCGTCGCGCCTGAAGGCCTGGCGCGAGGAACCTGATACCGTGCTGATGCCCGGCGGCGAATCGCTGCGCCTGGTGCTCGAGCGCAGCTGGCGTGGCCTGGCGCGTGCCGCCGAAGGCCTCGGCGAGCACGATACCCTGCTGGTGGTCGCCCATGACGCGGTCAACCGGGTGATCCTGTGCAGGATCCTCGGCCTGCCGATTTCCCGCCTGTGGACCTTCCGCCAGGCGCCGACCACCCTGAACCTGCTCGAAGGCCCCGACCTGGACAGCCTGGAAGTGGTGCGCCTGAACGACTGCGCCCACCACACGCCGTTCTTCGGCGAAGCCAAGCACCGCGCCCTCTGATTCCCGAACCACCTGCTTCTGCTGGAACCCCTGCCGTGACGAACACCCCGACCACCCTGGCCGACTGGCTGGACTACATTGAACGCCAGCACCCGGCGACCATCGACATGGGCCTGGAGCGCGTACGCGCCGTGGCTACCGCGATGGGCCTGGGCGCACCGGCCGGGCACACCATCGTGGTCGGTGGCACCAACGGCAAGGGCTCCACGGTTGCTTTCATCGAGGCCATCGGCCGTGCCGCCGGCTGGAAGGTCGGCGCGTACACCTCGCCGCACCTGCTGCGCTACAACGAGCGGGTGCGCATCGATGGCCAGGACGTGGACGACGCCGCGCTGGTCGCGGCGTTCAACACGGTGGAAGCGGCACGCGGTGACATCACCCTGACCTATTTCGAGTACGGCACGCTGGCTGCGCTGCAGCTGTTCGCCGATGCCGGACTGGACCTGGCGGTGCTCGAAGTGGGCCTGGGCGGCCGCCTGGATGCGGTCAACATCATCGATGCCGACGTCTCGGTCATCACCACCGTGGACATCGACCATGCCGAATGGCTGGGCGAGGACCGCGAGGCGATCGGCACCGAGAAGGCCGGCATCATCCGCGGCTGGAAGCCGGTGATCCTGGGCGAGACCGATCCGCCGTCCAGCGTGCTGGCACGCGCCTATCTGGTGGGCGCCAATGCCATCCGCGGTGGCAGCGACTATTTCTACGAGCCGATCGATGCCCAGCGCTGGCGCTGGCGCGATGTCGGCCTGCGCATGGAACTGCCGACCCCGGCCCTGGCCGGCCCGATCCAGCTGGCCAATGCCGGTGCCGCCATCGCCGCGCTGCGCGCGCTGGACAAGCCGGTGCCGCGTGCGGCGTGGGCCGCGGGCATCGCTGCCGCGCGCATCGCCGGCCGCATGCAGGCCTTCGAGCGCGATGGCGTGCAGATCCGCGTGGACGTCGGCCACAACCCGCAGGCCGCAGGCCAGCTGGCGCGCGCGCTGAACGCCGAAGTGGCCACCGGCCGCACCCTGGCGGTGTACGCGGCGCTGCAGGACAAGGACGCCGTGGGCGTGGTGCAGGCGCTGCAGGACAGCGTCGCGCAGTGGACCCTGGCCGGCCTTGAAGGCCCGCGTGGGCAGACCGCGCAGCAGCTGCAGGCGCGCCTGGCCGATACGCCGGCCGCCACCGCCGCGCTGGCCGACAGCGTCGAACAGGCGCTGCAGCAGGTGCTGGCCCAGGCCGGGCGCGGTGACCGGGTGCTGGTGTTCGGCTCGTTCCACACCGCTGCCGCCGCGCTGCAGTGGCTGCAGGACCGTTCCTGATCCGCGTTCAGCCAGCGCCGACGCGGTCCGCTCCGGCACCCGTATAATCGACCCATCTCCGCCCTGTCGCCTGCCTCACGTGGATACGCCTCTGAAACAGCGTCTGATTGGTGCCATCGTCCTGGTGGCCTTGGCCGTGATTTTCCTGCCGATGCTGGTCAAGGGGCCTGCCCCGGACAGTGGCGTGGCCAATGTGCCGATCGCCGCGCCCGACGCGCCGGGCGATGGCCAGTTCGAAACCCGTGAGCTGCCGCTGGTCGCCCCGGCCGGTGGCGCCACCGGGCTGCAGAGCGGCCAGGCCAAGCCGGTCGAAGAAGCTGCCGCGCCGGCCACCCCACCCACCGTCGATACCTCGCCGGCCGTCGCTGCCGGCAACTACGCGGTCACCTTCGGTGCCTACGGCAGCCAGGCCGATGCCGATGCCGTCATCGCCTACCTGAAGCGTTCGCAGCTGCCGGGCTTCACCGAAACCGCATCGATCAATGGCCGCCCGGCCTGGCGCGTGCGCGTGGGGCCGTATGCCGACCGCGCGCAGGCCGAAGCCGCGCGCCTGCAGGCCGTCAAGGTCCGCGGTGACGTGAAGGCCGAAGTGATCACCCTGGACGCCAGCACCGCGCCGTCCGCGGCCGTGGCCGCCACCCCGGCCGCACCCAGCACCAGCACACCGGTCGCGGCGCCGTCGCCGGCGGCCAGCAACCCGGTGCGCAGCGAAAGCCTGCCGGCCAGCACCCCGACCGCCGCAGCGCCGCCGGCCGCCAAGCCGGAAGCACCCAAGCCGCAGTCCAAGCCTGAACCGGCCAAGCCGCAGCCGAAGCCGGAAGCCACGGCCAGCAAGCCCGAGGCCCCGGCCACGCCGGCCGCTCCGGCTGCCAGCGGTGTCGGCTTCGCTGTACAGCTGGGCGCGTTCGGCCAGGCCAACGATGCCAATGCGCTGCGCGACAAGGTCCGCGCTGCCGGTTTCAGCGCCTTCGTCGAGCAGGTCCGCACCGAGAAGGGCACCCTGCACCGCGTGCGGGTCGGGCCGGTGGCCAACCGCGCCGACGCCGAACAGCTGAAGGCGCAGGTCGCCGCCAAGGTCGGCGTGGCCGGCATGGTGCGACCACACCCATGACCTGCCCGCAGCCCCGTTGCCAGCGCCGCCGAAGGAGCGGGGCGCCATGATCGACGTGGTGCTGCTGATCGTGATCGCCGCTTCGGCCCTGCTCGGGCTGCTGCGCGGCTTCGTGAGCATCGTCATCGGCACCGTCTCATGGCTGGTCGCCGCCTGGGCGGCCTTTGCCTTCGGCGGTGATGCTGCGCGCTGGTGGTCGGCCCCGGCCGCACCGGGCGGCGAGCACTTCATCGGTGGCTACCTGAGCGTCGGCATCGGCGTGATGCTGGTGGTCGCGGTCATCGGCATGGTCATCAAGCACATCGTCCATCGCAACATGCTGGGCAGCCTGGACCGCCTGCTGGGCGGGGTGCTGGGCACCGTGCGTGGCGGGCTGATCGCGGCCATCCTGTTGCTGGTGGGCAGCTTTACCCCGTTGACCGCCGAGTCGTCCTGGCGCAACTCCAGCCTGCGCCCGGTACTGAACCCGGCCGTGGCCTGGATGAACAGCAAGCTGCCGCACTGGGAGGTGCCGGGCGCCGATCTGCTGCCCAAGGCCTTGCCAGTGGACACTTTGTCCCCATCTGCGTTGATGGAAATGGGCAAGAGCGCGAGCGGCGGGTTGGGCAAGCCGGGCGCGACAGGCGATAATGGCATCCTCAACCAGGTAGTGGCGGGCAGCGGATGGCTGCGGCCTGCGAAAGCGGAACAGGGCAGCGAACATGATCCGGCCGAAGTGCGCCCGGATGCCCCAGCACTGCCAGGCAACATCGAGCCGGACGATCCGGCCAACGTCGACCGCAGGCGCGGCGATCACTGAAGGCCAGGCATGGCCACCTTCCCTGTAACTGGGCGCATGCCCAGCGGAGACCTCGCACCATGTGTGGCATCGTCGGAATCGTCGGCAACCAGAACGTCGCCGGGCAGTTGTATGACGGCTTGACCGTCCTCCAGCATCGCGGCCAGGACGCGGCAGGCATCGCCACCGCCAGCGGCAGCCGCCTGCGGGTACAGAAGGCCACCGGCCTGGTCCGCGACGTGTTCGACGCCCGCACCATGTCCACCCTGGAAGGCAACATCGGCATCGCCCACGTGCGTTACCCGACTGCCGGTTCGGAAGGCATGGACGAGGCGCAGCCGTTCTACGTCAATTCGCCGTACGGCATCGCGCTGGCCCACAACGGCAACCTGATCAACACCGAAGACCTGCGTCGCCAGGTGTTCGAGCAGGACCGCCGCAACGTCAACACCGATTCGGACAGCGAAGTGCTGCTGAACGTGTTCGCCTACGAACTGGAACAACAGCGCCAGCTCAGCCCGGAAGCAGCCATCCGTGCCGTCGCCGGCGTGCACCGCCGCTGCAAGGGCGGCTATGCGGTGGTCAGCGTAGTGCTGGGCCTGGGCCTGGTCGCCTTCCGCGATCCGCATGGCATCCGTCCGCTGGTGCTGGGCAAGCGCAGCCACGCCGAAGGTGACGAGTACATCGTGGCCTCCGAATCGGCCGCGCTGGACGTGCTGGGCTTCCAGCGCGTGCGCGACGTGCAGCCGGGCGAAGCGCTGGTGATCACCGCGCGTGGCGAGCTGTTCTCGGAGATCTGCGCCGAGCCGGCCGAGCACACCCCGTGCATCTTCGAGTACGTGTACTTCGCACGCCCCGATTCGATGATCGACAACGTGTCGGTGCACAAGGCGCGCATGCGCATGGGCATCAAGCTGGGCGAGAAGATCCTGCGCCTGCGCCCGGACCACGACATCGACACCATCATCCCGATCCCGGACACCTCGCGCGATGCCGCGCTGGAAATCTCCAACGTGCTCGGCGTGAAGTACCGCGAAGGCTTCATCAAGAACCGCTACATCGGCCGTACCTTCATCATGCCGGGGCAGGGTGAGCGGGTGAAGTCGGTGCGCCGCAAGCTCAACCCGATCCACCTGGAGTTCCGCAACCGCGTGGTGCTGCTGGTGGACGATTCGATCGTGCGCGGCACCACCAGCCAGCAGATCGTGCAGATGGCCCGTGACGCGGGCGCGCGCAAGGTCTACCTGGCCAGCGCCGCGCCGCCGGTGCGTTTCCCGAACATCTACGGCATCGACATGCCGGCGGCCGAGGAACTGGTCGCGCACAACCGCACGGTGGAAGAGATCGAAGCCCACCTGGGCTGCGACTGGCTGATCTACCAGGACATCGAGGACATGGAAGCGGCGGTGAGCGAAGGCAACACGGCGCTGCGCAGCTTCGATTCGTCGTGCTTCAACGGCCATTACCCGACGGGCATCGAGCCAGGCTACTTCGAACGCATCCAGCAGCTGCGTTCGGACGACGCCAAGCACAAGCGCCGCGCCTGAGGTCCAGGCCGTGGTGGATGTCCCCGACGTCGGTGGCGACCTGCTGCGCGCTGCGCAGCAGTGCCTCGCCGAAGCCGACCCGCTGCGCAAGGTCGCGCTGACCCAGGCCTATGCGGCCGCGTTCCGTGCCGGCCGCCTGAAGGTGGCCGCCGCCGCGCCGCCGCCCGACGCGATCCGCATGCCCGGCCGTCCCGCGCAGCTGGTGCTGGTACACCCGCGGCAGGTGCCGCGTCGCGGGCTGGGCGGGGTCGAAGGCCGCGCCGCCTTCATCCACGCCATCGCCCATATCGAACTGAACGCGATCGACCTGGCCTGGGATGCGGTGTATCGCTTCCGTGGCCTGCCGGCGGCGTTCCATGCCGACTGGGTCAGCTGCGCCGATGACGAGTCGCGGCACTTCCTGCTGCTGCGCGAGCGGCTGCAGGTGCATGGCCACGAATACGCCGATTTCCCCGCGCACAACGGCCTGTGGGAAATGTGCGAGAAGACCGCCCACGATGGCCTGGCGCGCATGGCACTGGTGCCGCGCGTGCTGGAAGCCCGCGGGCTGGACGTGACGCCGGGCATGATCGAGAAGCTGCGCAATGTCGGCGACGCTGAAACTGCCGATGTGCTGGAAGTGATCCTGCGCGAGGAAGTGGCGCACGTCGCTGCCGGTTCGCGCTGGTACCGCTGGTACTGCGAACGTGCCGGCGTCGAACCGCGCGCACGCTTCAAGGAACTGCTGCTGGAATACGCCGGCGGCTACCTGCACGGCCCGTTCAATCTCGAAGCCCGCCTGCTGGCCGGTTTCGATGCCGACGAACTGGCCAACCTGATCGAACAGGCCGGTTGATCCATCCACGCATGGCGTGGATCTACTTCATCAGGCTGCACCAGTAGATCCACGCCATGCGTGGATGCTTTTCAGGCGTTGGGCAACACCACGCGCCTGCCATCCACGGTCGGCCGGTTGATGTAGAACAACCCCGGCCCGGGTCGATACGGCAACTCGCTCACCCCGGCATCGGCGGTGTAGGTCAGCGCGGTGTCGCCCAGTGCATCGAAGTTCCAGTGCGCCGACTGCATCAGGTAGCGGCGGCGCAGCAGCGCTTCCTGGGTCGGGGTCAATGCCTGGCCCTCCAGCAGCCGCCGCGCGATCGGCTGCAGTGCAGCGGGCAGCGCCCAGTCCGCCACGCCGGCGGCCTCGGCGGTCCATTGCACGCCGGCGTCGTGGGCCTGCCGCTGCATCACCTGCAGCGCGATCAGCTGGTAACGCCAGTCGATGGGCCGGCGCAGCACCACCGCTGCGGTCACGTACAGCACCGGGGCCAGCAGCACGCTGCGGCTGCCGGCACGGCGCTGCTGCTGCCACTGGTGCCAGACATCCACCCACACCTCCTTCTCATCCACGCCCAGCTGCTGCCGCCAACGCTCGGCATCGGCCTGTGCTTCGGCGTACACCGTGGTCGCCTGCAGCTGCGCCAGCGAAGGCGTCTGGTAGTCGGGTACCGGCGGACGGCGCAGCTGCTGCCGGCGCGGACGGCTCAGCAGCTTCGGACCTTCCTCGGTCTGGTCGTAGCCACCGCCGATGTTGGCATGCACGCCGGGCAGCACGATCTCGGCGTGCGCCGGTGTCACCGTGGTCAGCGGGTAGTGCTGGCGGTGTTCATCGCGGGCCACCAGCTGCACCACGCGGCCGGCGATGCCCGCAGGCAGGGCCAGCTGCGGCTGCTCATCGGCACGGCCGCCGCTGACCGCCACCACCGTGTCGAACAGGCCGATGAAGCGCAGCGCAGGTCGCTGCACCGCGAAATCCACAGCGCAGGCCAGGCCCGCCTGCACCAGTAGCTGACGCCAGCGCGCACTGTCCCAGCCACGCAGCTGGTTGGCGACATCGCGGGCCGCCGCTGCGCCACGCGAGTAACCGAACAGATCCACCTGCACGCCGTGCAGCGGGGTGTGCGGCCTGGCAGCGAGTGCGGCCAGGGCAGCCGGCAGCAGCACCTGCAGCGCGCGCTGCACCTTGGCGCGCACGCCGCTGGCACCCACGCCGAAGGCCAGCCCGATCAGATCGTCCTCGGCATCATCGCGGGTGCCGACGCCTTCGATGTAGATCGCCAGTGATGCGCCGCCCCGGGGCGTGCGCCGGCTGTCCGGGTACAGCTGGTACAGCCGGGTGATGTTGGTGGTGCCGTTGTCGTAACTGCTGGTCAGCCGGCTCTGGTAGGTCGAGTCGTCGTCGGCACGCAGCAGGGCAGGGCGCGGCTGCGGGGCCTGCGGGCGCCCGCGCGCGAGGTTGTGCGCGTTGTTGCGGGTGCCGTCGAAGAACATGCCGATGTGCAGCACGCCGATGCGCAGCACGCCGGGATCGGCGTCGGTGTCTGCCTGGTGCTGGCCTGGTGCCATGTGCATTCCCCGTCGTGGCCACGTCACGGTGGCGCGAAAGCTGCGTGTTGGCGAAGTGTACTGCCGCTTTTTACCTGACTGAACGCCGCTGCGCTCCATCACAGATCCGGATTCCCACCTGGATCGTCTATTGAATTCACATGCGTCGGACGGGCCGAATGGCCAGACCCGGCAAACCGGGTCGTGATGCATCAAGGCTGTCCACCTCACTTCAGGAGCGACCAGAATGATGTCCAGATCGATGGGTAGAACGGCGGTTGGCGTGTTGTTGGGCCTTTCGGTGGCGGCGGCGGCCAGTGCTGCGTCGTTGTTTGAACCGGTGACCATCCTCAGCCGCGCTTCGGCCGGCAGTGATCCCGCGCTGGCCCGGCTGCTGTCCACGCCGTCCACCGCCACGGTGCAGGAAGTGCGCATCGATGCGGCCGCCACCGCGCAGCCGCAGCTGGAATTCGAGCTGCTTGGGCAGAAGGTGCAGGCGACCCGCAGCAGGGTCGAAGCGCTGCCCGATGGTGGCAGCGTCTGGTATGGCCAGATCCGCATCCCGTCGGACCGCCTGCAGAAGGCCACCTCCAACGGCCAGGACGATCCGGGCAATTCGCTGATCGTGGTGCGCTCGGGCAACACCCTCACCGGCTCGATCCGCAAGGACGGCAAGCTGTACCGCCTGCGTCCACTGGGCGACCGCCATATCCTGGTGGCGGTGGATGAAACCCGGATGCCGGCCGATCATCCGGCCGACTACAACCAGCTGCCGAAGATTCCGATGGGGGACAGTGAACGCCTCGGCATCGCCCAGGCCTCGTCGGGCACGCCGGCCACCATCCGCGTGCTGGTGGTGGCCACCAATGCGGCGGTGGCGGCCTACGGCGGCAACATGCAGTCGCTGGTGCAGCTGGCAGTGGCCGAATCCAACCAGGGGTATGCCAACAGCAACGTCGGCATCACCATGCAGCTGGCCGGTTATGAAACCACCAGCTACACCGAGTCGGGCAACTTCACCACCGACCTCACCCGCTTCCGCAACACCAGCGACGGTTACATGGACAGCATCCATGCCAGCCGCAACGCCACCACGGCGGATGTCGGCGTGCTGCTGATCAACAACACCAGCTACTGCGGCCTGGCCTCGGGCATTGGTTCAACCGCGGCGACGGCGTTCGCGGCGGTGTACTGGGACTGCGCAACGGGCTACTACTCCTTCGCCCACGAGATCGGCCACCTGCAGAGTGCCCGGCATGACATCGCCAACGATCCGAGCACCTCGCCGTATGCGTTCGGCCACGGCTACCGTTACGAGCCGGCCAGCGGTACCGGCTGGCGCACGATCATGGCCTATGACTGCACCCGTGGCTGCCCGCGCCTGAACTACTGGTCCAACCCGAACATCAGCTACAACGGCATCCCGATGGGCATTGCCAGTTCGGCCGACAACCAGCGCGTACTGGTCACCACCAAGCAGACGGTGGCCGGCTTCCGCTGAGGCGGTTACCGGATGGCACCCGCCGACCAAGGTCGGCGTCTACCGGCCCAAGCGGCCTGGTAGATGCCAACCTTGGTGGGCACCCGGCAATCCGTCATTCGCGCTTGAGCGAATCCAGACGCCAGCCGTCGGCATCCACGCGCAGGACCGAACCCTGTTCGTACCAGTCGCCCAGGACGATGCGGGTGCAGCTGCGGCCGCCGGCCTGCAGCGTGTGGATGGCCGGGCGATGGGTGTGGCCGTGGATCATCGTGTCCACGCCATGGCGCACGAAAGTCGCCTCGACTTCGGCCGGGGCCACGTCGGTGACCGTCTCGAACTGCGCGCGGTCACCCTGCTTCATCTCCGACTGGCGTGCCTGGCTGGCATCGCGCGCCTTCTGCGCAAAGGCGATGCGTGCGGCCAGCGGCTGCGACAGGAACTGCGCCTGGAACACCGGGTCGCGGGTCTGCGCACGGAACTGCTGGTAGGGGATGTCATCGGTGCAGAGCAGGTCGCCGTGCTGCAGCATCACCGCACGGCCGTACAGCTCGATCACGCACGGGTCGGGCAGGATGCGCAGGCCGGCGCGGCGGGCGTAGTCCTCGCCCAACAGGAAATCGCGGTTGCCACGCATGAAGAACACCGGCACGCCGCTGTCGGCCAGCACCTTCAGCGCATCGGCCACCGCATCGGCGGCCGGCGAAGGCGTGTCATCGCCGATCCAGGCTTCGAACAGGTCGCCCAGGATGTACAGCGCGTCCGCGCCGGGCGCGTCCTCGCGCAGGAAGCGCAGGAACAGGTCGGTGATGGCTGGACGGCTGGGGTCCAGGTGCAGATCGGAAATGAACAGCGTCGTCATGCAGTCATTCTAGGGCATCGGCTCGCCGCGTCGGGGTCAGATCCCTTTCCTGCGGAAAGGGCTCTGACCCCTGGGGGCTACACCGGCAGCGGCAGCCAGGCCAGGCTGGCCGCAGCCAGCAGCGCGGCGATGCCGGTGGCGGCCAGCACGTCGCTCGGGTAGTGCAGGCCCAGCACCACGCGCGACAGGCCCACGCCGAAGGTGAAGGGCACCAGCAACGGCGCCAGCCACGGGTAGTAGGCCAGCGCCACGATGGTGAACGACACCGCGTGCAGGGTGTGCCCGGAAGGGAAGCTGAACTCGTCCAGCGGTGCCACCCAGGCGCGGATGCGCAGGTCGGCCGCGTACGGGCGCGGGCGCCGGGTCCAGCGCTTCAGGCCCTTGTACAGCAGCAGGGCGGCGAGGCCGGTGGCGGCCATGTGCACCGACGCGCGCAGGCCGTCGAAGCCATCGACCAGCACCAGTGCACCCATCAGCACGTACCAGAACACGCCATCACCCAGGCGGCTGATGACCGAGAACAGGCGGCGCACGCGGCGGCGCCGGCAGTAGTGGTTGGCCCGGCGGCACAGCCGTGCTTCGCGGCCGGCCAGTCCTTCAAGCGGCGTTGTGCGCATGTCCGGTCCTCCGTGCCTGGGCCAGTTCGGCCAGCAGCGTTTCGAATTCGGCCACCACCTGCTGCGGGTGCAGGCGCTTCATCGCGCGGGCGGCGTTGCTGCCCAGTTCGCGGCGCAGCGCATCGTCGCTGGCCAGCTGCACGGCCGCCTCGACGAACGCCTCGTCGGTATCCACGGCCGCGCCGTTTTCACCATTGCGCAGGTACTCGCGCGCGGCGCCGTAATCGAAGGCCACCGTGGCCAGGCCGCAGGCCATGCTTTCCAGGGTCACGTTGCCGAACGTCTCGCTGCGGCTGGGGAACAGGAACAGGTCGCCGCTGGCGAAGTGGCGGGCCAGGGCGTCGCCGCGCTGGATGCCGCAGAAGATGAAATCCGGATTCTCGTGCGCCAGCTTCTCGCGCGCCGGGCCGTCGCCGACGAACACGAAGCGCGCTTTCGGCCGCACCTGCTGCAGGCGGCGGAAGGCCTTCACCGCCAGCCCGAGATTCTTCTCGGCGGCGATGCGGCCGACGTAGATGGCGACCAGGCCGTTGCCGTCGACGCCCCATTCCTCGCGCAGGGCGGGATCGCGCCGGCTGGGTTCGAACTGCTGGCTGTCGACGGCGCGGGCCAGCAGGCGCACCCGCTCGAAGCCCTGGTCGGTGAGGAACTGCTGCAGTTCGCGGGTCGGCACCAGGGTGGCATCGGCCTGGTTGTGGAAGCGGCGCATCCAGCGCATCGCCGCCGTCTGCAGCCAGGCCACGCCGTAGTCGGGCAGGTATTCGTCGAAGCGGGTGTGGAAGCCGGTCGCCACCGGGATGCCAAGGCGGCGGGCGGTGCGCAGCGCCGACCAGCCCAGCGGGCCTTCGGTGGCGATGTAGACCGCATCGGGACGCTGCTGCTGCCAGTGCCGGCCGAGCCGGATCGGCGCGGGCAGGCCGAAGCGCAGGCCGGGGTAGCGGGGCAGGGCGGGGGGGGGGCCCCCCCCCCGGCGGGGGCGGGCCCCCGCCGGGGGGGGGGGGGGGGGGGGGGGGCGCCCCCCCCCCGCGGGGGGGGGGGCCCCGCGTCCAGTGCTTCACTGGCCTGTCGTGGACGGATCAGGTCGACCTCATGTCCGGACGCGCGCAGGCCCTGCTCCAGGCCCTGCACGGTGAGCGCGACGCCGTTGACTTCCGGCGGATAGGTCTCGGTGACAATGGCATGGCGCATGGCGGGCCTCCGGTTTTCCGGCATGCTCGGCCCTGCCCATGTAGTGGTTGTGACCACTTTGCGACTGTGGGATGACGGCCGCGTCGGCCAATGAAAGCACGGCCCTGAAGGGCCGTGCCGTGGATCAGAAGCGCTGCTGGTACTTCATGTAGATGAAGCGGCCGATGTCGTAGCCACCGTAATAGGAGAAGTTGGCGCTCGGCTGGGTGTACATGATCGGGCCGTACTTCTCGAACACGTTGTTGGCACCGACCGAGACGGTCGCGTCCCACGGCAGCGAGTAGCGGACCTGCACGTCGTGGAAGGTGGTCGAGCCGCGGCGGTTGTAGTTGCGCACGCCGCTGTACCACGGCGCCTGCTGGCCCGGGTGCGAGCATTCGTCGGCATGCAGGCGCGGGCTGAAGCACTGTTCCTTCACCGCCGAGTAGTAGCGCAGGCCCCAGTTGATGCCGAAGTTGCCGCGCTCCCAGTCCAGCGACAGGTTGGAGCGGGTGCGGAAACCGATGCCGCTCGCGCCGGCCAGGCCGTTGCCCGGTGTCGGTACCACGTCCATGTCATTGGTGCTGCGTTCCAGCGCGGACACCACGTAGGTGCTCTTCCAGTCGGTGCGCAGGGTGCCCCAGTCGGTTTCCCAGCGATGGCTCAGTTCCAGGTCATAGCCTTCGGTTTCGCGGAAGCCGCTGTTGCGCACGCCGTAAGTCAGCCTGTCGACGATGCCCAGCACCGGGTCGCGGGTGAAGCCGGCACAGCGTTCGGCGATGCCCAGTTCATAGCAGTCGCGCAGCATGTCGTTGGGGTGGTCGGCGACGATGGTGTTGTCGATGCGGATCTTCCACCAGTCCAGCGCGACGTTCAGGCCGGGCGCGAAGCCCGGGCTCCAGACCACGCCGAGGGTGCGGCTGGTGGCGGTTTCCGGCTGCAGGTCGGGGTTGGAGCCGTTGGTGAACGGCAGCGGAGTCTGGCCACTGCTGCTTTCGATCGGCACGTTGCCCTGGCCCAGCTGGCGGTAGCTGTCGGCGTTGGCGATGTCGGCCGCGCAGCGCGCACGCACGGCCGGGCTGCTGGCGGCGGCGCCGTACACCGTGTCGCAGGGATCGCGGAAGCCGACGGTGAAGGTCTGCGAACCGCCGCCATACAGATTGGCGATGGTCGGCGAGCGGAAGCCCTGTGCCCAGGTGCCGCGCAGCAGCACCTGCTCGATGGGCTTCCAGGTGAAGCCGAACTTGCTGTTGAGGGTGTCGCCGAAGGTGCTGTAATCCGAATAGCGGGTGGCGGCATTGACGGTGAGCTCGTGCGCCGCGGGCAGGTCGCGCAGCAGCGGCACGCTCAGCTCCAGGTAGGCCTCATCCACCCGGTAGCCCCCGCCGGTCGGCCCCGCGGCGAGGTTGGTGGTGGCGCCGGTCTGGGCCAGCGGGTCGGGAATGAAGCGGCCGTCCTCGCGGCGGCTCTCCAGGCCCACGGCCATGCCGAGGTCGCCGGCCGGCAGGGTCAGCACGGTGCCGCTCAGGGTGGCGAACAGGTTGCGGCTGGTGGTGCGGCCGCGGCTGATCTCCTCGGGGAACAGCCAGTCCATCAGGGCCTGGTTGCCCGCCAGGCCATTGGCGTCATGCTGGCCATAGGGCACCAGCGGATTCCACGGCATGCAGCCGGCCACCGGTGCGCCCGGCGTACCGCATTCGACCTTGCCGGTCGCGGCGTTGTAGATCGAAGGGCCGGTGGCATCCTCGACGCGCTGCTTGTGCAGGTTGCCGGTCGCGCGCTGGGTCAGTTCGCTGCGGTTGTACTGGTAGCCCGCTTCCCAGTCGAAGCCGTGCGCGCCGACTTCGAAGCTGCCCTCGAACGCGGCCACGCCCTGCCAGGTGGTGAGGTCGCTGACGCTCACGCGCGGGACTTCCCAGAGGCGCCGGTTCCAGTTCACGTCGCTGGGTGCCTGGTAGCCGTGGTGGCTGCCGAACGGATTGAACCAGCTGTCCTTCGACATCGGGTTGATGCCCGCGGCGCCGGACTGGAACGGGTAGCCGGCGATCTGCCGGGTGGTCTCGCGTCGGTTGTAGGCCAGCTGGGTGTTGAAGTGCAGCGCATCGGTCAGCGCCACGCGGCCATCGACGAAGATCGAATCGCGCTTGATCGGCGTCTGCACATGCATCTGCTCGTTGCTGTTGCTGACATCGCCGGTGAACGGCGTGTCATCGCTCAGGTGGAAGCTGCCCGGGCCACCGGGCGCAGCACCACGATCCAGCGAGTAGCTGCAGCCACGGCTGCTGGCGCAGCCCGGGCCATTGAAGCCGGTGATGCGGCCCCACTGGCCGACCGACGTCCAGCCATCGGCGGGATGGCGGTCGGTGTTGGTGTAGGCGCTGAACCAACGATCGCGGGCCCACACGCCTTTCTCTTCGACGTGCTCGGCGGCGAAGCTGATCGAGGCGCGGTCATTGGACCACCCGCCCACCACGTCGTACTGCGTGCGGGCGCCGTCGCCCTGGCTGTACTGGCCCTGGTAGATGCTGGCGCGGAGGCCTTCCACGTTGCGGCGGGTGATGATGTTGACCACGCCGGCCATCGCATCGGAACCATAGATGGCCGATGCGCCGTCCTTGAGCACTTCCATGCGTTCGACGGCAGCGGCAGGCAGGGTGGAAATATCCTGCAGGCCGCCGGTGGTCATGCCCATGCGCTTGCCGTTGACCAGCACCAGGGTGCGTTGTGCGCCCAGCCCGCGCATGTCCACGAAGCTGCCGCCGGCGGCCTCGCCTGCCGACAACGGACTGGCGCGGCTGGCGGCGGGGCTGCCCATCGCGGTCAGGTTCTGCAGGATGTCGGCCACCGAGTTGAAGCCCTGGCGTTCGATGTCGGCGCGGCTGATGGTCAGCACCGGCTGCGCGGTTTCCAGGTCGACCTGGCGGATGCGCGAACCGGTGATCTCGATGCGGTCCAGCGTGGTCGGGGCGGCGGAATCCTGGGCCAGTGCGGGCAGGGTGGCGGCGGTGCCGGCCGTGGCCAGCGCACAGCGGATCGCCCAACCCAACGGGGAGGTGCTCGGCGTCATGCGGTCTCTCTCTCTATGTGTGGAAACGGACACCCGAAGCGCGGGCCTGTCCGGCCGCCACGACCTGCGTCGCGACGGCATCCCACTAATGCGCAGGGTTCAAATTCCGTAAAGGCGGAAAGCGACCATTGACCGCACCGAGGCTGTCGTGTTCCGCGTTACCTGCGCACGTTCAATGCCTTGCGCGCGCTGCAGCGCAGAAAGACAGGCCCGGGAAGAGCACGAAGCCGCCTCGCCAGTGCAGCGCAGAGCAGTTCATTGGCGACAAAAAAAACCACGGCCCCGAAGGGCCGTGGTCGTGGTGTTGCGGCGGCGCGATGGATCAGAAGCGCTGCTGGTACTTCATGTAGACGAAGCGGCCGATGTCGTAGCCACCGTAGTACGAGAACACCGAGTTCGGCTTGGTGTACATCACCGGGCCGTACTTCTCGAACACGTTGTTGGCGCCGACCGACACGGTGGCATCCCACGGCAGGCTGTAGCGGAACTGCACGTCGTGGAAGGTGACCGAACCACGTTCGTTGTAGTTGCGGGTACCGGCGTACCACGGTGCGCGCACGCCCGGATCGGAGCACTCGTCCGGATGCGCGCTGACGCTCAGGCACTGCTCCTTGACGCCGGAGTAGTAACGCGCGGTCCAGGTGACGCCGAAGTTGCCCAGGTCCCAGCCCACGGTCAGGTTGGAGCGCACGCGGAAGCCGCTGCCGATGCCGTTGGTCGGGGTCGGCACCACGGTGGTGTCGTTGGTCGAACGGAAGATGTTCGAGCTGACGTAGGTGGTCGACCAGGCGCTGGTGAACTTGCCGTAGGAATCGGTATCCCAGCGATAGGTCACGTCCATGTCGTAACCTTCGGTTTCCAGGAAGCCGGCGTTACGGTTGCCGTAGGTCAGCTTGTTGACGATGCCGTTGACCGGATCACGGGTGAACTGTGCGCAGCGCGAGGTCACGCCCTGCTCATAGCAGTCGATCAGGATCTGGTTCGGGCTGTCGGCAACGATGGTGTTGTCGATGCGGATCTTCCACCAGTCCAGCGAGGCGTTGAAGTTCGGGATGAAGCTCGGGCTCCACACCAGGCCCAGCGTCTTGCTCTTGGAGGTTTCCGGCTGCAGCAGCGGGTTGGAGCCGCTGGTGAACGGCACCGGGGTCTGGTCGGTGCTGCTGGTGATCGGCACCAGGCCCTGCTTCAGCTGGCGGTAGTTGTTGGCATCGGCGATGTCTCGGGCGCAGCGGGCACGCACTTCGGCGCTGGTGCGCGAAGCGCCGTACACGGTGTCGCAGGGATCGGCGTAACCGGTGGTGAAGGTTTCCGAACCGCCACCGTACAGGTCATTGATGGTCGGCGCGCGGAAGCCTTCGGCCCAGGTACCACGGACCAGCAGCTGGTCCAGCGGCTTCCACTTGAAGCCGAACTTGCTGTTGAGCGTGTTGCCGAAGGTGTCGTAGTCGGAGAAGCGGGTCGCTGCGTTCAGCGACAGCTCCTTCGCGCCCGGCAGGTCGGCCAGCAGCGGCGCATTCAGCTCCAGGTAGGCTTCGTTGACGCGGTAGCCGCCACCGGTCGGACCCGAGGCCAGGTTGGTGGTGGCGCCGGTCTGGGCCAGGGCATCGGGAATGAACTCACCGGTTTCCTTGCGGTTTTCCAGGCCGAATGCAAAGCCCAGGTCACCGCCCGGCAGGGTCACGATGCTGCCCGCGATGGAGGCGAAGAAGTTCTTGCCGACGGTCTTGCCGGAGGAATCTTCGGCCGGCATCAGGTAGTCGATCAGCGCCTGGTTGCCGGTCAGGCCGTACGGACTGACCACGCCTGCGGCGACCAGCGGATTCCAGACCATGCAGTTGGCGATCGGCGCGGCAGCGGTGCCGCACTCGACCTTGCCGGTGGCAGCGTTGTAGTACGACGGGCCGACCGCGTTCTTCACGCGTTCCTTGTGCAGGTTGCCGGTGGCGTGCTGGCGCAGCTCGTTCTTGTTGTACTGGTAGCCCACTTCCCAGTCGAAGAAGCGCTCACCGATATCGAACGAACCACCGAAGGCGGCCACGGCACGGTAGGTCTTCAGCGAGCTGTCGCTGACGCGCGGCACTTCCCAGGTGCGGTGGTTCCAGGCCACGGCGGTCGGGGTGGCGTAACCGTGCTGGCTGCCGAACGGGTTGAAGTAGCTGTTGACCGACATCGCGCCGATGCCGGCGGTGGACGACTGCAGCGGGTAACCGGCGATCTGGCGGCTCGAGTCACGCTTGTTGTAGCCCAGCTGCGTGCTGAAGTGGATCGCGTCGGTGATGTTCAGGCGGCCATCGACGAACACCGAATCCCGCTTCAGCGGATAGTTCAGGTGCATCTGCTCGTTGGTGTTGCTGACATCGCCATTCGGCGCATTCGGATTGGTGATGTGGTAGTTGGCCGGGTTCAGCGGGTCGCTGCCGCGGTTGAGCGAGTAGCCGCAGCTGGTGGCGGTGCAGCCCGGGCCCTTCAGGCCGGTGATCTGGCCGTACTGGCTGACGGTGGTCCAGCCTTCGGTCGGATGGCGGTCGGTGTTGCTGAAGGCGCTGAACCAGCGGTCCTTGGCCCACACGGCCTTTTCTTCGGCGTGTTCGGCCGAGATGGTGATCGAGCCGCGGTCGTTGGACCAGCCGGCGACCACGTCGATGCGGTCACGGCCGCCGTCGCCCTGGCTGTACTGGCCGTGGTAGACGTTGGCGGTCACGCCCGACACGTCATGGCGGGTGATGATGTTGACCACGCCGGCCATGGCGTCGGAGCCGTAGATGGCCGAGGCGCCGTCCTTCAGCACTTCGATGCGCTCGACGGCCGACACCGGCAGGGTCGAGATGTCCTGGTAGCCGGAGGTGCTCATGCCCAGGCGCTTGCCGTTGACCAGCACCAGGGTGCGCTGGGTACCCAGGTTGCGCATGTCGATGTAGGTACCACCGGCGTTCTCACCGGCGGTCAGCACGTTGGCGCGGCTGATGGTCGGGCTGCCCATCGCGGTGACGTTCTGCAGGATGTCGGACACCGAGGCGAAGCCCTGGCGTTCGATATCGGTGCGCGAGATCGCCAGCACCGGGTTCGCGCTCTCCACGTCGACCTGGCGGATGCGCGAGCCGGTGATTTCGATGCGGTCGAGGGTCGTGGGGGCGCCGTCCTGGGCGAATGCGGGCAGCGCAATGGTTGCGGTGCCGACGATCAGGGCCTGGCGGATCGCCTTGCCCAGCACGGTGGTGCGTGAAGTCATCGCGTCTCTCTCTCTGTGAAGCTGTGGGCGCAGGGCCAAAGGGGCCCTGCAAATAGCGGTTCGGGTCGAAGCGACTGAGCCGGTGACTTCGATTTATTCTCGTTCGTTAACCAGATGTAAAGGGGTTGTTGCCAAATGTGTCAAAAGTTGTCGCGCGGCTTTCATCTAAACTTAATAAAAGCAAGGCCTTAGGGTCACGGTGCTGTCGCCAGATTCGGCACAGTCCGGCAGCCTGAATGCCCATTCAGCTTCAAAAGTGCGCAAACGCGCACGCGAAAACGGCCCCGTCAGGGGCCGTCGTCAGGTCGGGATGGGGCGTGTCGGGATGGGGCGTCGCGGCGGCTGGCGATGCCAGGCCGCCGGGGTCAGGCCACGAAGGGGCGGAACTGGATGCCCAGTCCGGCCAGGCCCTCGGTCTCGCCGATCAGGTCGGCGCGCAGCAGCGGCCGCGGGTCGATGAAGGCCTGCGGCACGATCAGCGACAGGCGGGTCTCGTCGGCGGTCAGTTCCAGCTTCGGCAGCGGCGCGTCTTCGTGGGCGCGGTTGAGCAGCACGGCCAGCCGCAGCAGGGCGGTCAGGCGGCGCGCGGTCAGCAGCAGGCGCTCGGGCAGGGCATCGAAGGCCGACTTGCCGACGCTGCGCCGGTGGCTGCGCACCAGGGCGGCCAGCATCTGCTGCTCCTGCCGCGAGAAGCCGGCGATGTCGGAGTTCTCCAGCACGTAGCTGCCATGCACGTGGTAACCACTGTGGGCGATCATCAGGCCCAGCTCGTGCAGGCGCGCGGCCCAGCCGAGCATGCGGGCGTCGTCGGCATCCAGCTTCCAGCGCTCCTGCACCTGCTCCAGCAGCGACAGGGCGGTGTCCTGCACGCGGTCGGCCTGCACGGTGTCGATGCCATAGCGCAGGGTCAGCGCCGCCACCGATTCGTCGCGCGGATCGTTCTCGCCGGCACGGCCGACGATGTCGTACAGGATGCCTTCGCGCATGGCGGCCTTGCTGACCAGCAGCTTCTCCAGGCCCAGCGCCTGGAAAGCGGCCTCCAGCACCAGGATGCCGCCGGCGATGATCGGCCGGCGGTCGGCGGACAGCCCGGGCAGCACGATGTCGTCGATCTTCTTGGCCTTCAGCAGTTCGTCGCGCAGCTGCGGCAGGGCTTCGGCGGTGATCGCGCCCTTGCTCAGCTTCATCGTGGCGCAGATCTCGCTGATCGCCTTGTGCGTGCCCGACGAGCCCAGGGCTTCCTGCCAGCCCAGCGCGCGGTACTTGCTGGCGAACGGCTGGAACTCACGGCCGATCTCGGCCAGCGCGTCCTTCCAGCGCTTGCGGCTGAGCTTGCCGCCGGGGAAGAAGCGACGGGTGCTGGCGATGCAGCCGGCCTGCAGGCTCTCGCGCTCGAGGGTCTGCATGCCCTTGCCGATGATGAATTCGGTGGAACCGCCGCCGATGTCGATCACCAGGCGGCGCTGGTCGGCCTTGGGCGGCTGTGCATGGGCCACGCCGAGGTAGATCAGGCGCGCTTCTTCGCGGCCGCTGACCACTTCGATGGCATGGCCGAGCGCGGTTTCGGCCGGCACCAGGAACGACTGCGGAGAGCGCAGCTGGCGCACGGTGTTGGTGGCCAGGGCGCGCACGCGGTGCGGGGGCACGTTGCGGATGCGCTGGCCGAAGCGGGCCAGGCATTCCAGCGCGCGCTGCCGTGCGGCGGTGGACAGGCCGCCCTTGCCATCAAGGCCATCGGCCATGCGTACCGTTTCGCGCAGGCGGTCGATGACGCGCAGCTGGCCGAGCGTGTAGCGCGCGATGACCATGTGGAAGCTGTTGGAGCCAAGGTCGATGGCGGCCAGCAGGTCGCCATCCTGCAATGCGGGCGGAGTCGTGGTGGTATGCGGCATGGGCGAATGTTAGCCGAAGGGGCGGTGTGCTCGTCACCGCGCGGCCTTCACATTTTGTAGGGGGAGTGCGGTAGTGGCGGCCCCGGGGCGGCCCCCGGGGGGGTACACATGGGGGGCAAACGGCGGGGG